>DAOWNK010000086.1 GCA_030642635.1 Pirellulales bacterium | reverse complement strand
TGGTAAACCGGGCGTCTGTGCCGTAAAGAACGTCGACGCGGCCGCCGAAATCCCAACCGCAACTACCGGTGTCGGTGGCCTTTTCTATAACCGCATACAGTTGATTGACCAGGAAATCACCATCGCGATCATTAAACGTGACCGGGCCGTTGAACCCGCTGGCCGGGTTGACGCTGTTCCACAAGACACCACCGTCGATCCAACCTGAGACTAACCCGTCACCGCAACAGCGCTGACAAGAATTGCAGCACGAGCCGCAACACTCATCGCAGGCCACTGCGCAGGCATCGTCGGCGTCGTCCTCGACCGGCGGCGGCGGCGGTGCGTCGCTAGGCGATTCGCTCGCCTCTTGTTCCGGTGCAAAGTAGAAGTAATTGTCGTACTCGAACGCCATTTGTCGGGCCGACGTCGGCTGGTCCGGGTCTGAACCGTCGAGGTCTGCCGCCATGGCCACACCGGCCAGCAAGATTACAATTATACTGCCGGAGATTGTGAACTTTGCGATCCTCATGATCTGGTGCTCCACAGGATAGGAGAGAATGTGGGAAATAAGCTTGTGCTATGTACGTGCAAGATCGCTCCGGCGCGGCGGGAGGCAGTCGGCGCAACAACCTGCGCAGCAGGCATTGCGGTAGCCGTTACCGATCTTAACAGTTTTGCTGACGGACCGTTCAACAGCGACGGTTAACACGAAAAGACGCAAAATGCGGATGAGTAGGGAAGTCGGGGGATTATGGTGGGAAACTTTGACGACTACGAAAACCCTGCGTCTTGCAACGCTTCAACTATAAAGCCGCGACCGGTGGTCGCGCCAATGCCGCCGGTAATTTAACATAGTGGGGCGCGACCACCGGTCGCGGCTTTATGGCCCGTTTTACCGACTTTAGAGCGATTTCAATTGCCGTGTAGGTCGTGCGCGCGAAAATATTCCAAATACGACTTGCTTTTATGCTGCACCGGTGCTTTTGTTTTCGGCTGTTCCATCCCAGACCTACTGGAGACGAAAAACAGCAGAATCAATGCACCTAGCACCAGCGACACGATAATTACCGAAACTACCAACTGTTGCAGCTTTTTCTTCCTCCGCTTGGTGGAGTAAATTAAAGATACGGCGGCGCTGGAAAAGGTAGTTGTGGACGGAGATATCCCTGGGATAGTCGGAGCCACGTTTATTGTCGGCGCAGCATCACCCAGCGGCTGGGGCTGCGGCTTCGATGATTTCAGGGTTATCCGGAGCTTTGCGTCGTATGCCGCACACTTCTTGGCGTCCAACAGACATATTCTGGCGGCCGACAGTTCGTTGAGAATCCGCTGTGAAAGCTCGGAGTATTTTCCCGATTGGAACGTCCGCACATGAGACATCTGCCGGTCGGCGGCGTTGGAAATGACGTCCTGATCGGACTCGAACAGACCGATACCAAGCAAACGGTAATGGTTGGGCGGTTGACTTTTGGGGGGGATCCCAAGCCATTTCCTGTATGGATCAAACATTATTATATTATGCTCCAACGTGTGCGAGTTGGCAACGTGTGTGACCGCAGCCGTGGCACACGGCCGACGTTTGCGTTATGATTCATCATAATTATGTCACACCGAAAGAAAAAACATCCCGCCAAGCCGCCGGACCGGGCAGCTTCGCACCCGGACGGCCAGCGGCTGCAAAAGGTCCTGGCGGCGGCCGGGCTGGGCAGCCGGCGAAAGTGCGAAGAATTGATCACCGCCGGAAGGGTCGAGATAGACCGCCAACCGGTCACCAAACTGGGGGTCCGGGTCGATCCGACACGGCAGGAAATACGGCTGGACGGCATCCCGTTGCCGAAGGCCAAGCTGGTCTACTATGCGGTGAACAAGCCGACCGGCGTGGTCTCGACCAATCGCGATCCCGCAGGCCGGCCCAGGGTGATCGACCTGGCGCCGTCCGCCGGTGAGAGATTGTTCACCATCGGACGGCTGGATATTAGCAGCGAAGGACTGATACTGGTGACCAATGATGGTGAGCTAGCCAACTGGCTGACACATCCCCGATACGGTGTAGAGAAGACGTATCGCGTACAGGTTGCCGGCCGACCGGACCGCACGATACTTGCCCGGCTACGTCGCGGTGTCCGTCTGGCCGAGGGTGTCGCCCGGGTCGAACACATAAGGGTCAAGTCGCACTATAAGGAGAGCACGATCCTGGAGATGGTGTTGCGCGAGGGACGCAATCGAGAGATTCGCCGCATGTTGGCCAAGGTCGGGCACAAGGTGCTGCGGCTTACGCGGATTGCCGTCGGCCCGGTCCGGTTGGGAAAACTCCCATCGGGACAGTCACGACAACTTACACAAAACGAGCTAAAGACGTTGCGCCAAGTATCTGGCCCCTGACCCCTGGCCCCTGACCATAATCATGACCGAACACCACCACTGCACCTGCACTTCGTACGCCGATCGTGCCCGGCAGGAAACGGTCGCCGTCGAGGAAAACGTACAGGTTGCCCGGGACACGTATCGAGTGCGTTTTGCCTGCGAGCAGATCGCAGAGGGTATTGTGCCCGGGCAGTTTGTCATGATGCGCCTGGCCGGTGTGAACGATCCGTTGCTGGGCCGTCCGCTGGCCATGTACAACGTCGTGCCGGACGAGAACGGAAGGCCGCAGCAGTTGGAGATCGTCTATCGGGTGGTCGGAAAGATGACCCGACGCCTGAGCGTACTGGAACCGGGGGCGCTGCTGGAGGTATGGGGGCCGCTGGGCAACGGGTTCCCGCCGACAGAGACCGAGCACCTGGTAATGGTCGCCGGCGGGATCGGGCAGACGCCGCTGCTCTCGCTGGCTAAAGAGTATCTGCACCGGCAGACGTACGGCTCACCGCCGCGACAGGTACGGCAGGCGAAGAAGGTCACGCTGTGCTACGGGACCGGCGGCGGCGAATACCTGGCCTGTGTGGAGGATTTTCAGCGCGCAGGCGTCGAGGTTCGCATCAGCACCGACGACGGCTCGGCCGGACACCGTGGGTTGGTAACCGAGTTGATCCGTCCGGTCGTCGAGTCGTCTGACCACCCCTGCCGGATCGTCTGTTGCGGTCCGGAGCCGATGATGGCGGCCACTGCCCAACTGGCCGGGAAATTGGGTTTGCATTGCCAGGTCTCGCTGGAGAGGTCGATGGCCTGCGGGCTGGGGATATGCTTCAGTTGCGTGGCGAAGATTCGCGACGAATCCGGCCGGTGGGACTACCGTCGGACCTGTGTGGAGGGACCGGTATTCGAGGCGGAAGACGTAGAATTTCAGCAACACTTCAGCCAGTTGAAACAGCGGCCAAAAGTCTAGTTGAGGTGGCGGCGGAGGTATTCCGCCCGCTCGATGTCCCGGTCGGCGGTGTTAAGTTCGGCACCGCTGAGTTTTTGCAGGTGGGCCGGCTGGGTGTGGATGAACATATCGTTTATGGCCGGTATGTCCAGGTCGTCGATCAGCCCAAGGTTCACGCCCATCCGAACGCTGGAGAGCAGGTGCATTGTCTCCTCGGAACTGATGGTTCGTGCGGTGCGTAAAATGCCGTATGCACGGCTGACCTGATCGTGTAGGTTTTCGCGGCTTTCCTTGACGAGAAATTGCCGTGCCTGACGCTCGTAGTCGATTATCTCCGGCACAATGTTGCCTATCTGCTGGATTAGTTCCTGTTCGCTGTTTCCCAACGTCACCTGATTGCTTATTTGATAGAAATCGCCGGTGGCCTGCGAGCCTTCGCCGTAAAGACCGCGAACGGCCAGCGATATCTTTTGCAGGCTGCGGAAGACCTTGTCGATTTGCCGGGTAATGACCAGTGCGGGCAGGTGGAGCATTACGCTTACCCTCATGCCGGTCCCCACGTTGGTCGGGCAGGCGGTCAGGTACCCCAACCGCTCGTGGAACGCATAGGTCACCTTCTCCTCGATTATGTCGTCGATCCGGTTGATCTGCTCCCAAACACTCTCGAGGTTAAGCCCGCTTTGCATTACCTGGATGCGCAGATGGTCCTCTTCGTTTATCATCAGGCTGAATTTTTCTCTCGGGTCGATGGCTACTGCCCGGGCGCCTTGGCTCTCGGCGTGTTCACGGCTTATCAGATGCCGCTCGACGAGGAACTGCCGATCGACGCCTTCGATCTGTTCGACATTAACGTATAAGAGATCACCCTCGGCGACGATATCGAGTGTACATTGGCGAATCGCCTGTTCGATTTGCGTTCTGTCCCGGGCGGTTGCTCGGCTGACAAATGGAAAATCCGCCAAGTTCCGCGCAAGGCGGATTCGACTGCTGATGACGATATCGGCCTCGGGTCCGCCGCCACGCAGCCATTCGCCGTTTTTTTGTGCTAGATCGTCGAGTTTCACGATTTGTGTCCCGGTTTGTGTTTGGCGCGACCAACGGTCGCGGCTTTGTGGGCGCGACCAACGGTCGCGGCTTTATTGTTCGGATTCGGTTTGTTTTATTTTGTCGCGTAGCTCAGACGCACGTTCGTAGTCTTCCTTGTCTATCGCACCTTTCATTTCGCGGCGCAGCCGGATCAACTCAGTACGATTCGCACTGCCGGTGGAACATCGGCGCGGCGACTTACCGACGTGCTCATTCTTGCCGTGGATGTTCATGATCAGCGGGTCCAACTGCTGCTGGAAGCAGACGTAATCGTGCGGGCAACCCAACCGGCCATGGCTGCGGAACTCGTAAAACGTCATGCCGCAAACCGGACACGATTGCTTGTCGAGTTGCGATAGCTCCTCGGCAGTCCGGCCGACGACCATCTGTTGGGCCATTTGCTGAGCCAGCACTGCCGCCATGCTGACCGGTCCGTCCGGCTCACCACTTTCGGAGGAGGATGTAAGGTACTCGCGGGCATGGTCCTCGCACAGATGCAATTCCTGCGGCTTACCGCCGGTTAGCTCGGTAATGTGAAACGTAGCCGGTTTGCTGCACTTTTGGCATTTCATACGGGTTGACTCCCCACAAGTCGGAAAACATCCACCACACTAATAGGATTTTAACACCGCACGGCCGAGAGTCAAGGCTGGTAAAGTTGCCGCTATCGGCTATGATTAATAAATTCAGTAGTTTCAAATTTAGTCAAAATTAATCACACGAAAAGCCCCCGCACTGCGTGCGGGGGCAGCGTTTGAGGGTAAAAACAGGGTTGTTTGCCCTCGCACGCAGTGCGGGGGCTTTTGTTGGGTAACAGTTTGGAACTACGGATATTAACAAAATGAACACGACACCTTCTCAACACTACCCCGATCTGGAAACCTTTAGACGCCTTGCCAAAGATGCCGAACTGGTGCCGGTATACCGACGCCTGCTAAGCGACTCGCTCACTCCGGTTACCGCATTCCACAAAATCGACGCCGGACGCTGCGCGTGCCTGTTCGAAAGTGTCATCGGCGGCGAGAAGGTCGGCCGGTACAGCTTTCTGGCCACCGAGCCGTTCTTCGAGATCGAGGCGTACGGCAACCGGGTAACGACCAACTCGTACTCGGGGGTTTCTGCCGCAGGCACGCCGACGCTGGTCACTAGGCAGTTCGAGTGCAACAATCCGCTCGACGAACTGCGGCGCCGCGTCGAGGCGGTCCGGGCGGTGCACCTGCCGGAGTTGCCGCCGTTTTGCAGCGGCGCGGTCGGCTATGCAGGCTACGATACGGTCCGATACTTCGAGCACCTGCCGAACGCACCAAAGGACGACCGACACGTGCCCGACCTGGCATTCGCCTTCTACGACCGGATGGTAGTGTTCGACAACGTCTCGAAGACGATCGTCGTGGTGGCGATGGCAAGGCTCGATAACCACAACGCCGATCCGGACGAGGCATACGCCGATGCCTGCCGCCGGGTAGATCAACTCGTCGAGAAACTCTCATCGCCCCAGGGCAGCGTGGAACCGGTCGATATACACGCCGTCGGCGAGGTGACGTTGCCGTACGAATCGAACTTTACAAAAGAAGACTTTGAACAAGTAGTCGAGAAGTGTATAGAGTACATCCGCGCGGGCGACATCTTCCAGGTCGTAGTCAGCCAACGCCTCAACGTGCCGATCAGCAGCCACCCGTTCGATATCTACCGCACACTGCGCGTGGTCAACCCCAGCCCGTTTATGTTCTACGTGCGAACGCCCGGCGTCACGCTGGTTGGCAGCTCGCCGGAGATAATGGCGCGTGTGGTCGACGGACAGCTCACCGTCCGTCCGCTGGCCGGCACTCGGCCGCGCGGCAAGACCGACCAGGAAGATAACCAGCTTGCCGAAGAGTTGCTGGCCGACCCCAAAGAACGTGCCGAGCACGTCATGCTGGTCGATCTGGGCCGGAACGACGTGGGCCGAGTGTGCCAATATCGCTCGGTGGAGCTTACCGACGTGATGACCATCGAGCGATACAGCCACGTTATGCACATCACAAGCAACGTCACCGGCCAACTGGCGCCGGGCCGAACTGCATTCGACGCATTGCAGGCCTGCCTGCCCGCCGGCACGGTCTCCGGCGCACCGAAAGTCCGTGCGATGGAGATCATCGACCAACGCGAACCGCACCGGCGCGGGCCGTACGCCGGCGCGGTCGGGTACTTCGACTTCAACGGAAACATGGACACCTGCATCGCCTTACGCACGATCGTCGTACAAGACCAAACCGCCTACGTCCAGGCCGGCGCCGGCATAGTCGCCGACAGCGTGCCGGAAAACGAATGGAACGAAACGCTCAACAAGGCACGAGGATTGCTAGGCGCAATCGAACTGGCCGAACAGCGAGTGGTAAATGGTAGGCGGTAGGCGGTATGTGGTATTTAGCCGCCTAGCTCGCTCGGCGCGTGAAGTGGGGAAATTTTCCCGTCGTGTTTACGGTTGTACACCGATTAACGCCGCTTCCACACCGTGCAAGCACGGCGGCTAAAGGTGCAAAAAGCAATCCATGTAACACTTCAGTCATCCAGCAGTAATGCTTTACTCTTCGCAATTTTTGTTCGTCAGGCGATCCGACTTTCGCGTTTTCGTCCTTTCAGAATTTCGTGGTATTCTTGCGAGTCCAATCCAATTGAATCACGAAAACCCGAAAGGACGAAAACGCGAAATACTTCAGATGGCTGAAATGTTACAAATCCATATATTATATATTGCCATGAAAATCTACTCGGTAGAACTGTTTACTGCACTGCTTGGATGCGATATGCTAAAGCATAGCCTACCGATTACCGACTGGTAGAGGCCCGGGTATAATAGACGTACGAGCGGCAAGTGTTTAGAATACAGTATTTAATGGCGGGCTGTTTCGCGGCGGTGCTTGCCCTAAGTTTCCGTGGAAAGCCAATCGACACTCAAATTGGGAGGAGTCGTGCCCAATGAAGATGAAACCTTTGAGCCACACGGTTGCGGAGCTACTGGAACTGCGAAGGAATGATATGCTCACGGTTAACTCCGAGTATCAGCGCGGTCAAGTCTGGAGCCAAGCCCAACAAAAGCGGCTGGTTGACTCCATCTTGCGCGCGTACCCGATTCCACTCATGTATCTACACCATGTAAGAAAGGAAGTAGCCGGATTTAAAAGCAACAAATTGGAAATCATCGACGGACAGCAACGCATCAACGCTCTGTACTACTTCAGCGAAGGGGCGTTTAAACTATTTGACCCTGTAAAGGATGAAGCCGCAGCGCGCTTTCCGACCTTTATCAGAAACATTCCATGTTCATGGGGTGGTAAGGATTTCGACTCTCTTGATGAGGCAGATAGACAGAGGTTCCTTGAAACGACATTATCCGTCGTGAGGGTTGAAACAGACGACCAGAACGAGGCGCGCGACCTCTTCATTCGTCTGCAGGCTGGAATGCCACTCAATGCGCAGGAGAAGCGAGACGCTTGGCCTGGCAAGTTCACCGAATTTGTGCTCAAAGTTGCGGGCAAGCCAGAAATTCTTCGCTATCAGGGGCACGATTTCTTTAAGGTTTTGATGGGAGCGCAGGCTGGAAAAGGTCGCGGAAAGTTTCGGCAATTGGCCGCGCAGATGTATATGCTGTTTTTCATTCGCCGGCAGCCGAACGGTGATGGCTTATGCACCATTAGCGGAAAGGCGGTTGACAACTTTTACTACCAGCATTTGGACCTGGACACATCATCCCACGAAGCTCGTCGGTTTGTTGACATTCTAGATATGTTGACGCGATTGCTTGACGACAAGAAGCGTAAGAAGCTTGTTGGCTATGAAGCAATTGATCTGATGTTGTTGGTCGACACGTTGCTGGATGATTACACAAGGTCATGGGAAGCTAAGCTTGCCGAAGGGTTCGAGCAGTTCAGATTTGACCTCGCAAAGGATAAGAAAGAAAAGGAGGGAGAGTTTTGGCTACGGTATGGTACCTTGACGCGGACAGCCTCGGACAAAGCGGAAACTATTCAGCGTCGGCACCAGTTCTTTTGCGAGCAAATGTACGGGCGGCTCGCGTTGCAGTTGAAGGATCCAAGACGCAATTATGATCCTCTGGAACGTGAAATCATCTACTACCGAGACAAAAAAAAGTGTCTGGTCTGCGGTGCAGAAGTTATCTGGTCGGAGGCTGACATTCATCACGTCGATCCGCACATTGAGGGTGGTCTAACTACCCTTGAAAACGGAGTTCTAGTACATAGGCACTGCCACCCGAAAGGCCAAGCTGCCGTGGAATTTGCCCAGAAGTTCAAGGACTGTGCCGTACAGGAAAGCGAAGCCGCAGAACTGCCCGGTCAGATATTGAGAGACACTAACGCTTTTCCACCGGACGGAACCCTTTGTCTTTTCAGATATAAAAACGACGAATTTCGTGGCGAGATAAGAAATGGTCAAATAGTTGTTGAAGATTATGGTGGTTTTGCGTCATTTTCTGCTGCTTCGAGGGCAATTACAGATACAAGCAGAAATGGATGGAGTGATTGGAAATTGAAGCTGCCAAATAAGAGTGACTGGATTTTGGCAGATACGTGGCGGGAAAGTATATAACAAAACACCAACAACTTCATGCAGCGGACTCAAAAGCGGGCGCTTTGGGATTTGGGAAATCGGGGTCAACACTTGACAATCCGCGTGGCGTAGCCCGGGCAGCCCTCCTGTCTGGACAGAGAAGTCGCAAGAAGTACTTGAACATGATGCCGAAGGCATCTTGTGCCTTTTGCGCAGAGACCTGGAGCCTGCACATGCAACTGAAGTACCTTTATCACTACAAGACTCGTGTCGGGACATTCTGGATCGCGTCGCAGCCAAATGCGCCTGGCAACTTCTATCTAGGGGTGGACGACGATATCCTCGGCCCATACTACTCCCCAGAAGCTGCTGCTGATGACGTCTACTCTCAGTCCACGAGCCACTATGAGTGGGATGCGATTGATGAGTCCGTGACCAGTCCTTGCGACCTGAGTGAGTGGATTAAGGGACGACCGAACGATGTATAGAAGAACGAGACGGGTAACCAGCACGGCGGTGTTACGGCGTGCGGTATGCGGCATTTAGCCGCCGAGCTTGCTCGGCGCGTGAAGCGAGGGAATTTTTCCGTCGTGTTTGCGGTTATACGCCAATTAACGCCGTTTTCTCGCCGTGCAAGCACGGCGGCTAAATGGATAAAAAGAAATCCACAATCTTGCCATGCAAATCGACTCACTCAAACTGTTCCACGTCGCTGTGCCATTAAAACAGCCGGTTAAAACAGCCGGCAGGCAGCTTGACGCGCTCGAAACCGTGTTGGTGCGGATGCAAAGCGGCGAGGTGTCCGGCTGGGGTGAGGCCGCGCCGGGCAACGCACCGACCGCCTCGGCGGAATGGGCCGCCGGGGTGTTCGGTTGCCTGAAAGACTGGCTCGTGCCAGCGGTGGTCGGAACCATGATCGACTCGGGCGAGGATATCGCCAGGCGTTTGGCGCCGTTCCGAGACAACCAGTTCGCCCGCTCGGCGCTGGATGCGGCATGGTGGGACTTGAACGCCAGGCTGCAAGAAAAACCGCTGCACGAGTTGCTCGGGGGTACGCGCAATGAGATCGAACTGGGCACGACCTTCGACCAGATGGAGTCGATAGACGAGTTCCTGGCGTCGATTGCCGGGGCATTCGAGGCCGGATTCGCCCGCGTCAGGTTGATGTTCCGCCCGGGCTGGGATATCCAGATGGTGGACGCAGTGCGCAAAGAGTTTCCTGTCGAGACGATCCACGTCGACGGCGAGGGTGCGATGGGCCTGGAGCACGTCGATACGCTGCAACGGCTCGACGACTTCGGCCTGGCAATGATCGAGCAGCCGTTGTCGGCTGATGATCTCGTCGGAGCGGCCATGGTGCAAGAGTCCGTCAGTACGCCGCTGTGCCTGGACGAAAGCATCACGAGCGTGGCCCAGGCCGAGGTGGCCTTGGAGCTGAACAGTTGCCGATACATGAACCTCACACCGGGCAGGGTAGGGGGGTTGACCCCGGCGGTGGCCATACACGACGCATGTAGCCAGGCCGGCGTGCCGTGTTTCGTCGGTGCGACACCTCAAAGCGCAATCGGCACACGCCACTGTCTTGCACTGGCGTCGAAGGAAAACTTCACCTACCCGGCCGATTTCTTCCCCTCGGCCGATCTGTTCGAGCAAGACCTCGCCGAACAGCCGGCTCGAACCCGCGACGAGTGCGACGGAACCATGCGCATCGCACTGTGGTCGGAGCCGGGCATCGGCGTCGAGCCGGACGCCGGGCTGCTGAAGAAGTTCAGTGTCTCCATGGCGTAAACGCTATACTCCGCACGGTCATAATCTGCGGTTTTCGCACGGCTCCGTGGCATGCCTTCATGTGGCGCAGCCACAGGTAGGCATGAATGGGGCCTTGATTCTTGTTGAACGCACATGCCTACCCACGGCTACGCCGCGTGAAGGC
>DAOWNK010000360.1 GCA_030642635.1 Pirellulales bacterium | reverse complement strand
ACGAAGGCTCGCGCCGAAATTGAAGATAGGGGCGGCCTCTGGTACGTTCCCTAAAACGTCGGAGAGGTAACCGGTGTTGTGCAGTGAATGCGCCAGGATCACGTCGATTCCCGACTTGTCCATCAAGTCGCTTGCTCGCGAGTAGTCGAAAAGCCGTGTCGACCGATGCCTCCTTGTTTTTTCATCGATGATTGCCTGCTCGGGCGGCGCCTTTGCGTCGGCGGCGAGGACCTCTGTCCCCAACAGTCCGGCAGCGCCGATCGCCAACGCACCCCCACTCAAGAAACCACGCCTGTTGATCTCACTGTTTGTCATGATTGATATCTCCAAAGTAATGTTTTCCGGACAGCTTTTGCTCGATTACGCCACCGGGCCGTAGCTGACTTCCGGGTGTTGTACAATACGCCTCAATGCCTCTTCACGTTAAGCTCAAAGAGATTGTTTCCCCTGGCAACCTCGAACTCCAAGCCCGAAGTCTCAAATGAGCGAAACCGCGGATGAACCACCTCCGGCACAGCGGGATCGAACTTGGACACGGGGTTCTTGCGCGGCGGTGGAACGACGGTCGCTCGGTACTTTCCCGGCAAGGTGCCATCGTCCAATCCGAACGTGCCGAGCCGAAAACTGCCGTCCGGTTGAATCTTCCCACTCGCGCTGACCGTCGGGGTCAGGTCGACCGATTCAAACACGACCAAGCCGGTGGTCACGGGGGTTCCATCCGGGTACACGACTTTCCCCTGCACCGGGCAAGTTCCCGAGCCGCACCCCGCAAAGGCCGAGATGATCAGCACGCCCAGCACCGTCGGTGTGCCTTTAGCGATCAAACCTTGCAAAGGACACACCAACTCGGTATTGCTCATAGAGTACCGTGACCGCATCATTGAAATACCTCGCTTGAGATGACCTCGCCTCCGGCGCGCGTCACCAAGGCTCCCAAAACACTGCCGCTGGTGGAGACTGAAATCGCCTGCACGCTGCCGTCGCCCATGAGAAATTGGCAAATACCGGGATGGGCGCTGCCGAAGCCCCAAGGCTGTCCATAAATGTCGCAACTCGCGGGGCGGACACGCTCAATCGGGCGGACCGGACCCAACGAATTGCCGCAGTGGTCGCCGTTCCAGATCGATATACGTTCTCTCATGCAGTAACTTTTTTCACCCACCAAAAACGTAGTGCTCAGCCCGTCGTAAACCGACGAGAAGCTGGTTCGGCTGGTCCACGATTCCATGATCTCCGCATACACGTCGGGGACTTTCGCACAGATGATCGCGCCGTCCATCCCGTCCACATGCGTGGAACCCTGGAATAGCTCCTGTCCGGACGTGGGTACGTAGTCGCCAATCGCTCCCGGATACTCGTCTTTTCCATGGCGCGGGTGAACGGCGTCGGGCACGTCCCTGGTGAAACGCTCGCCTCCGCCGCGAGCGCGAGAAGGACATATGTACGTCGCCACTACCCGTTGGCGAACCTCCTCCGGCTGGTCGTAGTAGCACCTGGTCAAGTCCCATTCATCGTAAATGCTCTGATGTTCCAAATAAGGCAAAAGGAACACCGCCCAAGTGGCGTGATGCTCGATAAGGGCCAACGGAGGCAGTTTCCCTTGGGTCTCGTGGAAATGGTGGATCGCCAGGCCGATCTGTTTGAGATTATTGGCACACTGCATTCTTCTGGCCGCCTCGCGGGCAGCCTGCACCGCCGGCAATAGCAAAGCGATCAGAATACCGATGATGGCAATCACGACCAAAAGCTCTACCAAGGGAAAACCGTGTAGGGGCCGGCGGAAGGTATACTTCCGCTGTGTGTTCCTCATTTTTCGACCCCTAACACGGAGACATTTATCATGTCCGAAACTATTGT
>DAOWNK010000357.1 GCA_030642635.1 Pirellulales bacterium | reverse complement strand
GGAGAATATGCGGAGTAGCCTGTATCGGTCTTTTCAATAATAACAAGGTACTTCATGGCTTTAATCCTGCCTGTTTGAAGATAATGAACCGACTGATCTGCCTTGAATCGGCTTAAGTTGGATAAGCTCAAAGTGGTAGGAAACTCAACCGAATTGCGACTGCCAAAACTGCTCGATCTGAGCGCGGGTGTGCTCCGGAGCACCGGAGTTGTCTATTATCACATCGGCACGCTCGCGTTTCCGGTCCAGCGATTTCTGGGCGCCCTCACGAGCCTCAAAATCCTCCTTGCTCCAACCTCGCCCAACCGCTCTGGATAGGCGTATCGTACGCGGTGTATCGACGAATATCAACACTTCACATAGTTTATCCCATCCCGCCTCCAAAATCAACGGTGCATCCAACACCGCCGCCGACACACCTGAATTGGCCGCCGCATCGGACTGCTCCTTGAGAAATTTGGCAATTTCCGGATGTGTCAGCCGTTGAAGGTACTCCCGTTCCCGGGGGCCGGCCGGCGGATCGGCAAAAACAACACCGGCCAATCGCTCCCGGTCGATCCGGCCGTCCGGGCCGAAAACTACTGCTCCCCAACGCTCCCTTGCAGCGGCCTCGACCTGCGGCAACCGCAATACTTCATGGCCTGCACGGTCTGCATCCAGTACGACGGCACCCAAATCGGCCAACTGCCTAGCGACAAGGCTCTTGCCGCCGGCCACTCCGCCCAGAATGCCGATGATGTGCATGTGAGGAGGGATTAGGAATTAGGGATTAGGGATTGGGTCCAAGCGGGTGACATTAAACCATAAAGCCGCGACCGTTGGTCGCGGTAATGCCTCTTGCGACTTAGCAGTGCCTGGCGCGACCAACGGTCGCGGCTTTATGACATTAGAGCAAACGAAACTGAAATCTCAATATAGCTCCTTCGACGACATTCGTCCAGTACGCCTGCCTAACTATTCCAACACTTCGAGCTTTTGCCCAAGGCTGCGGAATCCGAACTCTTGGAACAGTTCCAACACGGCCTGCCGATCCACTGTGCCGACCTGCCCGCCTTGCCAATCGACGGCGACCGGTGTGTGAGAGTCCAGCCGGAGGAGCTTGCGGCTAAGCTTAGCCTGTTCGCGGAAATTGATTAGGTTTTCTTTTCGCTTTTTGCCGGAGACCTCGTTTGCATGATCGAACACCTCTTCGAGCGTCGGGTGTTTTTCGAGCAGTTCCCGGGCGAATTTCGGTCCAATCAACGGCACGCCGGGCACGTTGTCGACTGCGTCGCCCACCAATGCCTGAAAATCGACGACCTGCTCCGGCGCGATCCCCCAGTCGAACATCAGCATCTTACGGTCGAAAAGCCGGTCCTTGCGGATGTTGTAGATTTTCACCCGGTCGGTAATTAACTGCCGGCAGTCTTTATCGCCGGTTACCAGGAAGCAACAGCCGCCCCGCTCGTCGGTTGCCCGGGCGACGGTCGCCAGTATATCATCGGCCTCGAACGACTCGCAGCCGAGGGCCGGGATTCCCATCGCACGGAGAATCTTCTGGATCGAGCCGATCTGCGGCACCAAATCCTCCGGCATCTTCTTCCGCTGAATTTTGTAATTCCCGAACAACTCGTGGCGAAAGGTCTTACCCGGCACGTCGAATGCACAGAACAGGTAGTTCGGCCGTTTCTTGGAGAGCAGGTATAGCACGTCGCGTGTGAAGCCGAACACTGCCCCGACCGGCTCGCCCCCGGGGCTGGTCATCTCCGGCAGTGCGTGGAACACCTGGTAGATAAGCGAGTGTGCGTCGATTACCCAGACCGTTTGCCCGGCAAGGCTTTCCGGCGGCGGGGTTGCCGTCCGAGAAATCAGCGGTTCCGACGACATATCGGTATGTTTGCCGCACGGCGATTGTGAAACTTCCGGCTCGAAACCGGGCAGAGACTGCTGACGCGATTGCTGGGCCATTGATCGTCCATGGCTTGGAATGGACAGTTGACGGGAACACGTTTTCTACACGATTGTCAGACGCCCTTCAAGAAGCATTGATATCACTGTGCCGGTGAAAGCGGGACTGTCCCAATCCTGTTCGGTACGACATTTGCTAGCCGGTTTTTGTGCTCGTATGGCACGCGATTTGCGCCATGCTTTTG
>DAOWNK010000216.1 GCA_030642635.1 Pirellulales bacterium | reverse complement strand
CGCCGTTAGCTTCCGGTCCAACTCGGCAACTTTTTGGGGCATTTTTGCCGAAAGGTCGGTCGTCTCGCCGATGTCGTCGGCCAGGTTGTACAGTTCCCGTCGGCCGCTCTCGTAGCGTTTTATCAGCTTCCAATCGTCCTGGCGAATGATGCTATAGGGGCCGGTGTAGTGTGGATTACCGGGTCGTGTGCGATAGTGTGGAAAGTGCCAGTAGAGTGCGTCTCGCTTCAGCGTGCCGGTTTGTTTCAAAAGCGGCAGCAGGCTTTCGCCGTCGATTGCCCGATCGTTCGGCAAGTGTACTCTTGCGATATCGAGCAGCGTTGGGAAGAAATCTACGCTGCACGCCGGCACGTTGCAGGTGCTGCCCGGTTCGACCACGCCGGGCCAATGTACGATAAGCGGTACTCGGATGCCGCCCTCGTATGGAAACCCCTTGCCGGAGCGCAGCAGTGCGTTGTCGGTCGGGCCGTGTAGACGCTCGATGTGCGACTGGCCGCCGTTGTCGGACGTGAAGATCACAACGGTCCGATCCGCCACGCCGCAGTCGTCCAGCGCCTTGAGTATCTTGCCGGTCGCGTCGTCCACGCTTTCGATCATTGCCGCGTAGACGGGATTTTTGTGGTTGGTTTTCGGTTTGGCGGCGTATTTGGCCGTAATGTCCTTCTTCGCCTGGATCGGCGTATGGACGGCGTAGTGGCACATGCCCAGCAAAAATGGTTTATCCTTGTTAGCCTTGATGAATGCGACTGCCTCGTCGGCCTCGCGGTCGGTAAGGTACTCGCCGGTTTTGCGTGGTTTGAGGTTATGGATTTTGCAATGTGCTCTTTTCGATCCGTATGGATCGAAGTAGCTCGGCGGCTGGCCCAGATCGCACCCGCCGATGTTCACATCGTAGCCCTGTTTTTCCGGGAAATAGTTCTCCTGGCCCAGGTGCCACTTACCGATGTGGCACGAGACGTATCCGGCCCGGCTGAGTGCTTCTGCCAAGGTCAGCTCGTCGAGTTCCATGTAGAACGGGTTGCGTGGGCAAAGGAGCTTATCGTTTGGGCCTCCGACATACTGCGATGGTTTTTCTCCGGCGGGAGGGATTTTCCCGCCCTGGAACTTCACGCGTATCCAGTCGGTCACGCCGACCCTGGCCGGATACCGCCCGGTCTGCACGGCCGCCCTGGTAGGCGAGCAGACGGCACAGGCGGCGTACCCGTCGGTAAACCGCATTCCCTCGGCGGCAAGCCGGTCGATGTTCGGGGTTTCGTAATACTTGCTCCCCTGGCAGGTCAGGTCGGTCCAGCCAAGGTCGTCGATGAGTATGATGACGAAGTTCGTCGGTTTCTTCGCTGTCTGGTTTGCAGCTTCCAGGTGATTGCAAAACAGGCATGCTGACAATGTGATTAGAATTGTCAACTTGCCCGGATGTAATTTGTTTTTGCAATGGTTGTACAACATGGTTTTCTCCTTTTTGTTTTCAAGATTGCCGATAGTATGTCATTTTAGACGACACGGTTGGGGATATCAAGCACGGCGAGCCGTGGGGCTTGTCCCCACGCTGCGGTTTGCGCCGGGATAAACCCGGCGGCTCGCTGTCGGTGCGCCGTGCAAGCACGGTGACTAAATGACCACGTGCATAATGCTCCCGGACGCTTCTCCGGGGGTTTTTCAAAGAATTCCCGAGTCCCGAGTCCCTACTTCGTCGTTTCGGGATATACCACCAACTCGACGCGGCGGTTGCGCCGCTTGCCTTCAGTGGTGGCGTTCGAGGCGACCGGGTGGTTCGAGCCGTGGCCGACGACGAACAATTGGCCGGACTTAAACTGCGTGTGTCCCAGCAGTACGTCGTAGACGGCAATCGAACGGGCGACCGACAGCTCGTGGTTGTTGCGCCAGCGGCTGCCGCTGATCGGGTCGCTGTCGGTGTGTCCCTCGATACCGATGATCTGCTTGGGGTATGCGGCCATGATTTCGGCCGCTGCGTTGGCGATAAGCGTGGCGGCGCCCGGTCGGAGCCGGGCGCTGGCTGACTCGAACAGTTCACTGCCGGGCATCTCCACGCGGATCACATCGCCGTCGCGCCGGACGTGTACGCCCGGCAGATCGATTGCCGGCAGGGTTTGCAGCAGGCTGTTGTTCGGGCTGATCGGCACGCTGCCGCGTCGACGCAGCGATGCGGTCAGTGCCCTGACCTTCTGATCGTTGGAGTTCTTCTCGCTGCGTGCCTCTGTAAGCTGTGTGGTCACACCGCGCAGTTGATCGCGTAGTGCGGCCATCTGGTCTTCGAGCACCTTGGTCTGCTGTCGCGATTGTGCCAACATCGAGCCGAGTTCCTGATTGTCTTTATCCAGTGCGTTTGCCCGACCCTGCAACTGCTGATGCTGTCGCGAGATTGCAAGCTGCTGCTGCTCGGACTGAGTGAGCCGGCCTTTCAGCACCATTGCATTGTCGGCGCAACCGGCGGCGGCCAGCAGCACCGCGACAAGCAATAACATAGCACATGCACGTTGTCGCATAGCAATTCTCCCGAGTAAAGCCGCGACCAGTGGTCGCGGTTGTTCGGATTATCGGCTCGTTGTTGGGCAATCCGCGACCAATGGTCGCGGCTTTACATTGCGATTTGGCGGTTTTAATTCCCAGTCGCCGCCCCGCGAAAAGGGGGTGCCCGCGCAGAACCTACCGCCACAAGGGGTCGGATGGTAGCAAGAGGACCGGGTGGAAACAAGGGCAATTTGGGAAAATTATTGCCCTCTGAAGAAGTCAACCGCCAGCTTCCAAGCCCCCAACATGACGCCCATCAGGGCCATGCAGAAGACGACCACCACCGGCACGAGCCAACCGACGGCGAAGGCGCCCAGCACCCAGTCCCAAACGGCCGTCCAGCAGACGATCACCACCACGGCGGCCAGGCAGAGAAACGGCCCGTAGGGAATCTCGGTATCGCGGAAGAGGATCACCTGCAACAGCCCGACGACCAGACCGGCCATCGGCGCGAGAAAAAAGATTATCAAGCAACTCTGCCAGCCGAGGAACGTGCCGATCATGGCCACCAGCGTCACGTCGCCGAACCCCATGGCCTCGCGTTTCAGTGCGGCGGTGCCGATGATGCGCACCGACCAGATGAGTCCACCGCCGGCGGCCATGCCAACCGCCGCACTTAACAGCCCCGACCAGGACCGGCCGCCGTGGAACCAAACCATCGCCATGGCCGCAGTGCCGATCAGCCCCAGCAGCAATATCCGGTAGGTGGCCGGCCGCCGGACTGCCCGGGCAAACATAAGCTGCCAGGCCCGCAGCCGCCCGTGACGCACGTACCACCGACCTGGGATAAGCGCCAGGCACCACAGCCACCAACATGCCAAACAGACAACCAGCGAGCCGGCGTGTGGAAAACCATCCAGGCAGGCAGGCCATCGGTTGGGCGAGGCAAGCTGCAAAAACGGCCACGTATCGGCCGAAACCGCTTGCCAAAACTCCGGCGGAATTGCACCGACCATCGGGGCATCCATCAGGTCGGGCAACTGTGACCAGGGACACGCCGCCGCCAGTAACAAACCGATCAGCATGCCGGGTATGGTAATTGCGTCCGGGATGATCTTCTCGTCGATGTCGATCATCGAGGCTACCAACATCAGCCACAGCAGCACCACGTGTGCGGCGTATTGAGCATGCAAGACCGTGAGCACACCCGGTGGGGTCGGCGTCGGCACGCCCGCCGGCAGCAGGCCCAGGCAGCCGATCTCCCACCAGTATAACGCAGCCAGAGCGATTCCGGTGAACAGACCGATGATCATCTGCCGGACCCGGAAGCCGAGACTGTGTATCGCACACTCGCGCCGATGCCATGCCAGCCGATATGTGCACAGGTTCGCCGCGCTGCCAAGGCACGCACCGAGAAGGAACAGCGCCGCCAGACGAATTTCAATCGGGATGGCAATTATAGCGTTCACGTAGTTATCATTATATTCACCACGGAGGCACGGAGGGCACGGAGATAAAAATGATAAATGGAACCACAGATAAACACAGAACGAGGGTGAAGGTGTATCTTCAGCATGATTTCCCTTATTGATATTCAATTCATCTGTTGTTTATCTGTGGTTTCATTTTCTCTCCGTGTCCTCCGTGACTCCGTGGTGCTTTCCAACCGGTCGAGGATTTCATCGACAATTTGCTCGGGTGTTTTTCCTTCGGTATCGACGGAAAAGTGTGCTGAGGAACGGTAAATCGGTTCGCGCACGACCAGCAGTTGAACGATTTCCTCTAGGGGATCATGCCCGGTAAGGTTTGGACGTCGGCCGGCGGTAGTCTCATCGGCCGACATGCGAGCCAGGATCGTCTCGGGCGAGGCCACCAGCCATACGACAGTTCCACTTTGCCGCATTATCCGTCGGCTCTCCGGCCGCAACGGCGCCCCGCCGCCGGCGGCAAGCACGAGCCGCTCTCGGCGGCACAGATCGGCGATCACCCGGGCCTCAAGGTCGCGGAATGCCGGCTCGCCGTCCTCGGCGAATACCCTTGCAATCGACTTGCCCGCACGCCGCTCGATCTTCACGTCGGTGTCGATCCAATCGCAATCGAGCCGTTCGGCCAGCAGTTCCGCCAGCGTCGTCTTGCCGGTCGCACGATAGCCGATGAGGATGATATTCATCAATACTTTGCCGCCCCGGTGGCCCGTTTGATCACATCTCGCATCAAATCGGCGGGTGCGTCCCGTCCGGTGAATAGCTTAAACTGGAGTGCCGCTTGGCGGACGAACATATCGACCCCGGTTACTACCTTGCAGTTTCGGCTTCGGGCGTGCTTGACAAGAAGTGTGTTTTCCGGGTTGTAGACGGCGTCGAACACTATCATCGACGGGCGCAGGTGGTGACGGTCGTACGGCGTCTCGTCGACCTCCGGGTGCATGCCGACCGGCGTGCAGTTGACCAGCAAATCGGCGGTGACGGTGTGCCGTTGCGACCACTCGACCCAGCGGCAATCGAAACGGTCGGCAAGCTCGGTGGCGTGGCGCGGCACACCGTCGGTCAGCACGACCTGTGCACCGCGGCGCAGCAGCCCGAATGCGATTGCCTTGCCGACGCCGCCTGCACCCATGACCAGGGCGGTTTTGCCGTGGAAGGGTTTTTCGTTTTTTGCATCGATGTCGGCAGCAGACTCAAGACTGCTCATGGCTGCCTGATAGTCGGTGTTGTATCCGAGACGTTTTCGTCCGTCGAATACCACGGTGTTGGCCGCCCCGATGCCGCGCACGGCCTCGTCGGTCTCGGTGAGTTTTTCAATCACCTTTTCCTTGTGCGGTATGGTCACACTGAGGCCCTTGACGCCCATCTCCGTCGCTTTATCAATGAACCCTGAAAGGTCCTCGCGCGGCACGCGGCAGGGGATGTAAACCTTGTTGAGTTTGGCTTGTTGGAATGCCTTGTTATGGATCAGCGGGCTGAGGCTGTGTCCGATCGGGTCGGCGACTACCCCGTATACCTCCGTCTCGGCGTTTATCCGGTCGTAACGGTAGACCTCCGTCATCTGCTGATAACTGAGTTGCCCCGG
>DAOWNK010000087.1 GCA_030642635.1 Pirellulales bacterium | reverse complement strand
CGACGAGTTCGGCCGGCGCATCTTCACGTTCAACACGCAGCGCGGGCCGGTCGACATCGTCCAGGGCATCACGCTGATTACGCCGAGTTGGACGAAAGTAGAGGGGATTTCGCACATCTGGGACATGCGGATAGCGACCAGTTCGATACCGCGCGACGTGTTGCACAAAATCCTGCTGAAGCAGATCGATCAGAAGGACATCGAGCACCGGAAGAAGATCGCCAGGTTTTACTTGCAGAGTGAGCGATACGCCGAGGCACGCCGAGCACTAGAAACGATTGTGAAGGAATTTCCCCAGCGGCAGGACGTTGCGGACGAACTGGCACCCTCGATTCGCTCGATCAGGCAGCTAGGCTCACAACGGTTGCTCTCGGAGTTGGAACTGCGTCGCGCGGCGGGCCAGCACCGACTGGTGCTCGATAAGCTCAAAACGTTCCCATCCGAAGGTGTCGCCGGCGAGATACTCCAGGCAGTCGGCGAGACAATCCGGGAATACGACACGTCTAAAGCCAGTGGCGAGAAATTCTGCAAGCTGTTCGACGACCTGGTTGCAAAAATCAGCGAGAAAACCGACTTGGAGCGGATTCGACCGATCCGAGACGAGATATTCGAGCAGTTGAACATCAATACGCTGCCGCGCATGGCCGCCTTCATGCACAGCGCCGACGATCCCGATCTGCTGCCTGGAGAAAAACTTTCGCTGGCGATAAGCGGTTGGCTGCTGGGGTCCGATGCGGCCACTGAGAACCTGGCCGTCTCGCTTTCGTTGTTCAAGGTGCGTCAGTTGATCCGAAAATATCTGAACGACCCGGTCAAGCTGAGTCGACAGCGGACGTTCGCATACCTGCAAAGCGAGGAGGGTGCGGCGCCATCGCTAGTGGCCGGGTTGCTCGCACACATGAAGCCGCCGGTGGACCCGGGCGAGCCGCTCTCGGAAAAGCAGCCGGGGTTTTACCGGTTGGAAGTGCCTGGGCTGTCGAAGGAACCGCCGGTGCGATACTTCGTGCAGACGCCGCCGGAATACGATCCGTATCGACGTTACCCGACGATCCTCACCTTGCACGGCGCCGGCACGACCGCCCGGCAGCAGATCGACTGGTGGGCGGGCGCCAGGACCGAAGCAGGCGGTCGGCTCGGCCAGGCGACTCGGCACGGCTACATCGTGATCGCCCCGGAGTGGACCGCCGAGCATCAGAAGGCATACGGTTATTCCGCCCGGGAACATGCGGCGGTGTTGAACTGCTTGCGAGACGCCTGCCGGCGATTCGCCGTCGATACGGACCGGGTGTTACTGAGCGGACACTCGGCCGGCGGCGACGCGGCATGGGACCTCGGCCTTGCACATCCCGATCTTTGGGCAGGCGTAATACCGATCGTGGCCAAGGCGGACCGCTACTGCGCCGTCTATTGGGAAAACGCCAAGCTGGTCCCGTTTTATTTCGTTTGCGGCGAGTTGGACGGCGCAAAGATGACGAAAAACGCACGAGACCTCGACCGGTATCTGAAGCGAGGCTACGATTGCACAGTGGTCGAGTACCTTGGCCGAGGACACGAACACTTCTACGACGAGGTGCTTCGGCTGTTCGACTGGATGGGCCGTCGGCGTCGCGACTTCTTCCCGCGAGAATTCACCTGTTCGACAATGCGGCAGTGGGACAATTACTTTTGGTGGGTGGAACTGGCCGATCTGCCGCAGCGGTCGATGGTAGACCCGGACGACTGGCCGCCGTCGCGAGGAGCACAGCCGATGCAGGTCTCTGCAAAGATTACGGCCAACAACGGCATTTACATTCGCACCGGCTCCGGCCGGGTGACGGTTTGGGTGGCGCCGCAGATGCTCGACTTCAGGCAACGCGTGAGTGTAGTGGTCAACGGCCGGCGAATAAACGGCCGCGAGCCGTTCGTACAGCCGGACCTTCACACGCTGCTGGAGGACGTTCGCACACGCGGCGACCGGCAAAATCCGTTCTGGGCGAAGTTCGAAATGCCCAAAGGGAAAGGGGGAAGGGCGAAGGCGGAAGGGGGAAGGCGGAAGATGGTGTACTAGTTTCTCCCCTCCTCCTTCCCCCTTCCTACTTCCCTACTCATTCCTTCTTCAGCATGAATCCCTTAAAGAACCAGCCGTCGTTCTCACTGGTGACGATCATGCCGCTGGGGCCGAGGTTACGCCGCACGACGTCGTAATCGGGCATTTTGCTGCCGTCGATCTCCTGTTGACGCACCACGTCCTTCTCGCTCGGGCCGAATATCCTGTTCAGCAACCTTGCAAACACTGTTTCGGCCTCCGGCATCTTGCCCTGACGGATAAGTTCGTAGGTCGGGCGGTACTCCTCGTCGGTCCGCGAGAACATCCGGGCACACTTCTGTGAGATTCCCAACTGCTCGATTGCGGCATCGATCCGGCGGTAGTCGATGCTGCGGGTAAGTGTCTCGCGCTCCTCGATCGGTTTTAGCACTTTCAACAGAAAGTCGACATTCGACGCAATGAACAGATGGCCGTGAAATACGGTCACAGCCGCATGGGGCAACAACCGAACGTCCTCTTCTTCCTCTTCCTCTTCTTGCTCAGGCAGATCATCGCCGGGCATTATCGACGGTATGTCGATGACCGGTACGTCCGGCACTTCCGGCACGTCCTTTTCCTCGATGATTTCCCAGATGATCCGGCCGTCTACTACGCGCCGACGGACGGTTTCATCGGCCTCCATTGTCTTCTGAATAGCGGCGGCCACCGCCTGCTCGTTTTTCGTCTCGATAGCGAACAGAAGCCGCTCGCTGGTTGCGGTGATTGGAAGTTGATAGTCGCTCAGTATCGTCACTCGCTGCCCAAGGTGGGCGACCAGGTCTTCGCGCAGGTCGATTTGAGGTCCGTTCGGGTCATCGCGCAACTGCTCGAGTACATCTTGCCAAACACCCTGTTCACCTTCACCGACGAGTTCGTCGAACAGCGAATCGAAATTATCGAAGGCGTTGAGAATATCGGCGTAGAACGTGGAATAGGTGGCGATATCGCGCGGCACCCAGCGCTGTGGTGCAAAGTCGCGCCCGTTGGGAAAGACCAACATCTTCATGGCCAGTTTGTAAGGGGGCGGGGCCTGTACGGCTGTGCGGTGCACCAACTCGTAACTCTCGGAGGCAAAATCGACGAAACCGCCGACACCTTGCACCGCATCGAAACCCTGGCCGGCCAATACCTCGTAAAGCGGCTTTCCCTTGCTGCGATCATGCTCGGGCGTGGCCGTGCGGACTGCTTCGGCATAGCTCAACGGGTGAATGTACCAACGCAATTGCGTCCGGGCGCCTTGAAAATCCGCCACACAGCGCCGCATCACCGCCTGAAACGCCTCCACGTCTGCAAGGCTGTCGCCGCGCCCGGCATGTGCCCCGGCGAGAATTCCCTGCATCTGCTTCATGTCGTCGGTTATACAGAGCAACTTGCCGCTTAGGCAGTAGAACGTTTGGCGCGGTCCGGCCCTTGGGTCGCTCTTCGGTGCAGGAACGTCGAACTTGATAACGGGATCCGGGCACTCGGATACTTCTATCATCGTGCGGACGGCACCCTGGCCGGTCAGGTTCTCGGAAATCCTTTCCAACAGCGCGACTGCCTTGTCTACTCGATCGGTAACGTCCACCACGACGGCCAACGCCGCTTCGCCCGGCGCAGGCCGAATCCGCCCGATACCCAACTCTCCGCCGGCGATCTTCCGCAGGTCGTCCAGCGTCACACCCAATCGTTCCTCGACACTGGAAAAGCGATTCTTAAACTGCCGACGAATATCCTTGGCGAACGGCTCCATAACCGGGTCGGCCATCAGACAGCCGATTTGTGTTTTGTTGAATTGATTGTCCAAATATTCAAAGTCGGGCGTGGCGACAAAACCGACGGTTGTATTGGGAAAAAGGTTTTCCACCGGCCGAACATCCTGCGCAAAAGACGACCCAACAAACAAAAACACTCCGACAATCCAAACCGATAAACGAGTCCAAAATCGTAGCACAGCATATCCTCCTTCAAATTCACATTTACGTAGTACCATGGTAGTCTAGGCTAACCGGAAAGGATACAGCACAAGGACGCCACATTCTAGTCGGCCAATGGGATAGATGCTAGGGCGGGTTACAGATTCTGAGTACCACTCCGACGCAAATTGCCGAAATTCGCCAGTTTGCCATGTTTGGTCGGTACGCTTACGTGGCGAGCCGCGGGGTTTATCCCCGCGCTGCTGTTTGCGCCGGGATAAACCCGGCGGCTCGCTGCCTATGCACGACGGTTAAACGGGATTATTCCTCCAGTCCGCTGAAGTCGGGTTTATCGTCGACTTCCGGAATAACATCGTCCAGCGAGATGCCGGGGGCCAGCTCGTGTGTCTTGACCAGTACCCGATCGTGGAACTGCTTATCTCCGCGACTGTACCGCCATAAGACGAACCAAATACCAAACAGCACTACGACGAACAACACACCTGCAATCGCCCCAATCAGTGCGTTGTCGGCGGGAGTTTCTTGCGGAAACCAGACCGGCTGTCGGCCGATTATAAGCGGCGCCAACTGTTTCCGACGGCCGCTGCCGGCCGCAACCGAAGGCGTCCGGTACGCCCAGCTTTTGAAGAAGAACCCAGCCACCTCGACGTACTCGCCGTACTGCGGCCCGTCGCCGGTCGGCATGTCCGGTGGAAGGTCGCGAACGCAAAACACGATCGGGTTGCTTTGAGAATCGTCGGTGTAGACGTACAGGTTGTAGTAATGGTCGATTCCGAACCGCTCGACGATGTCCGGATCGCTCACTTGTATCCTCAACACCCGGCGAGCAGTGCCGGCCAGCGAGACCAAACGCCCACGCTGCGTATCGGCCATATTAAACAGCGGGACGACCGAGTAATGTGTTTTGCCGTTCTTGTCGGTCCGTTTTGAGTTTTTATCCGCCCGGCGGAGTTGCTCCTTGGCCTCTCGGAGCAGTTCCCCCGGCTTCGCCCGACCTACGGCGGCCAGCATCTGGTAAAACGCCTCGCGGTCGTGGCCGGTAAGCCTTTTGCGGTCTTTCAAGTCATCGAGCAATCCAACGTCCATTCCCAGCTTGCCCAATAGGGTATCGGAATACCAGGCCACCCGTGGTGCAACGAACACCGGCACGGGATGCTCGTCGTCTCCGGCGAGCTTTAGCAACACGCCGTACGCACCGGCCGGCTGATCGACCGGTCCGCTGTTACGCCACGCTTTTGGGACATTTCTGGTAAAGACCACGGCCGGCTGCCGGTCCTCGTCCAGCAAGAACTCGCAGCGGTAATACCTGTCGAACCCGAATCGCTCGACGAGTTCCGGCAGCGGATGGCACACATTGACTTCGGTCACACTACCGGAAAGCAGGAAAACCTCGCCGCGCATGGTCTTCGGATCCTGGAGCAACTCGGCGAGGTCTGGTTTTGGCCTGGTCCAACGCTTCAGATCGGTTTTAGGGAAGTCGCGCAATCGGAACAGCAGTTTCAGTAACGTTTCGTTATCGTCACCGCCGACCGGCCGGCCGTCGACCGGACGGTCGAGCATGCTCTCGTCGATACCGTAGAGTCGCAGCAGGTCGCGTGGGCCGGAGATGACTTCCGGGGCCGTATCTTGGGCAAACACACCAACCGGCAAGATGCCGAATAGGATTATCATTAGAGTTGACATTTTGTTGGCTCTTCATTGCGAAGCCGCAAGCGGCGGGTTCGAGTATATATGTATGCCGAAACCACGATACTGATCGCTGCCGACGTGCCGAAAACCACAAGCAGGAACCAGGTATCTACCTGCACGGTTTCTTTCGTCTGCGAGGTGGGTTTTCGCCAATCGACGGTCCGTGTCAACACGACCGGCGCAGTCCGAAGCGAGTCTTTGGCCTTGTATACCCAACGCTTGAAAAAGAATCCGGTAATCGTCGCCTCGGCCGAGACGTCCATGCCGGTCGGGAACCCCTTGGGCAGATGCAGGCAATAGACGACCATCGGAGTGGTTGGATTGTCTTCCGGTTGAAACCAGATTTGGTAGTACCGCTTTATCCCGTAATCGTTTTTCGGCGCCGTAAGTCGATGTGCCCGGCGGACATTGCCGCAGAGTGTGACCAATCGTCCGCGATAATAGTTCGACTGTGAAAACAGTTGGGCGAAGGACACCCGGCCGATCGACGCCTTTCCTAGTGTCTGCTGGTCGGTTTTTTCAAGGATTTGCAGCAAATGGAACCAGGCATCCTGTTCGTCGTGGCGGAAGATCGTGTCGTCGCGGACCGTGTCGAGATATTCCGGTTTCACACCGGTGAAGTATCGACCAATTGCGTCCTCTTTCGGATCGGTCGGTTCGGCCGGCTCGACATTGGCCCGAGAAATAGACGTGATCCAAAGCCAGTTGTCCGGCTTTCTGGCCTCGTTCATCATAAAGATCGCCAGACCCAGTGCCAGCACCAGTGTCAGCAACCGCCATTGCTCTCGGCGTGCGAGATAGTTGCGAACCTTGGGCATGTGCGTTTGACGAAAGTTTATCATGATTTTATGGT
Source organism: Pirellulales bacterium (assembly GCA_030642635.1). Taxonomy (GTDB): domain Bacteria; phylum Planctomycetota; class Planctomycetia; order Pirellulales; family Thermoguttaceae; genus DAOWNK01. The sequence continues at coordinate 4,295 of DAOWNK010000087.1, read as the reverse complement.
TATCAACAAGGAATTGTATCTCTGGCTGCGGTCGTCTACAAGTTGCTCCACAAAGCCGCGACATCACCCCGCCCCAGGGGGGCACGGCTCACGTCTCACCGAGAATTGTGACTATAATTAGTATCAGGTAATCACCGGTGGAATATTCCCCGCCGCCTGGGCCGAATCTTAATCGGTAAGGTGTATCGCACTACGATTAAGGGCCGGCGAGTTTAGCATGGATCGTGAAAGGAGCGGTAAGCTTGGCGCTTTCGCTGGCCGAATTCAACCGCATGGTCGACGAGCACGGCTCGGCTTTGTACCGAATGGCCTTCCGCATGATCGGCGATCGGCACGAGGCGGAGGACGTCGTCCAGGAGGCGTTCCGCTGTGCCTGGAACAGCCGTAAGTCGTTTCGGCCCGGCGGAAGTGAGCGGGCATGGCTGGCGTCGATTTGGTCGTCGTGGCGGAACTGACGCACCAGGAAGCCGCCGACGAGCTTGGGATACCGCTGGGAACCGTCCTTTCCAGAGTAAGCCGGGCACGAAAACATTTAAGGGAATATTATGTCGTCTAATCCAAATTTCGACCGCGGCCTGGATGCCCAATTGCGGGAGGTCCCGCTGCCGGAAGGGTTGCTCGAACGGCTGCGCCGGATTGCCGTGCAGCCGCAGCGGGCCGGCCGACGCCGGACCGGACTTACCGGACCGGCACAATGGCTAACGGCAGCGTCACTTATGATAGCAATCGGGCTGCCATACTTCGGCGCGATGATCGCGTTCTTGATAGCGACATATCCCTTGAGCGACGAGAACCTGCCCAGGTTGGCCTCGTCGGTTTCGATCGAGCTGCCCGGCTGTGCCGCGGAGCCGAAGCTCCAGTTCGTGGCAACGACATTCAGTTCGGCGGCCTCGGCAGCCGAAGACGACATATCGGTCGTTGCGGTTATGCCGATACCGTCGGTGAAATTGGAGCTTTGCCAGCGTCGGACGTATCCACGTCCAAGTGCGACGGCAGAGATAAACCGGCTGTTGGGCGATGAGATATTTACGGCCGTCTCTCGCAACTGGGGCGTGCTTACCGCCCACACTATGTACGACGACCAGCCGGAGCTGGAAAAGGTAGCCGGGTTGATCCGCCGCGGGGTCGACATGCCGCTGGCGCCCGGCTCGAACAAGCCGTTTCTAATCCGCTACGGCGTACATCCGTTCGTCTCGCCGGCGTCGCATCCGCGATTGTGCAGTACTCGTGTGCCGTTGGCCATAGATACATCGAGCTACGAGCTGGCGCGGCGATACCTCAATGATAACGAGTTGCCGCCGGCCGAGACGGTTCGGACCGAAGATTTTCTCTCGGCGATCGACTACGGCTTCCCACGTCCGCAGAAATGGGCACTTGGCCTTTCGACCGCAGCGGGGCCTTCGCCGTTCGGCGGTCCGGGACTCCGGCTGTTGCAAGTCGGTGTACAGGCACGCGATTTTCCCGACCGTGTGCATCCGGCCGTCCACCTTGTATTGACTGTTGATACTTCGGCCAGCATGCGTTGGGGAGGTCGGTTGGAAATGGTTCGCATGGCGCTGAGGAACATGGTGCGGCAGTTGGGGCCGGAGGATCGGATAGCTCTGGTTGCATTCAGCCAGGACGCCCGGGTGTTGCTCGAGGGTGTCGGCCCCGATATGGCGGAACAACTCTCTGCGGCCGTCGAGCGCCTCTCGGTAGAACACGCAACCAACGTCGGCGCCGGCCTGCGTCGGGCATACGAGGTGGCACGGCGGGAGTCCACGCTCCGACCGTGCGCAACCAAGGTAGTATTGTTGACCGACGGGCTGGCGGAGATGGACCGCACGGCCACGGATTTAATCGAGCAACGCCTGGCCGAGGCGGTAGATCGGGAAATACACCTGGAAGTGATCGATCTGCGGCAAGAGCACGATCAGGATCAAGAACTGGTCGGACCGTTGGTTGATTTCGCCAGATCGGGTGGCGGCGGTGTTCATCCTGCCGACAGTGCTGAGCAGATACGCTCCGCGCTGCTGGAGATTATCACCGGCCGCTGCCGGTTGGTAGCCGCAGATGCCCGATTGAAGGTCACTTTTAATCCAAAAACCGTTATGGCGTACAGGCTGCTGGGCCACGAGGCCAAGGCGATGGCCGGGTTGATGCCTGCCCGGACTGAGGCGGATTTCCATGCCGGCCGGTCGGCCACGGCACTGTACGAGATGCAATTGAAACCTGGCGGGGACAATCTCGTGGCGACGGTCGAGTTGTCGTGGCGTCTGCCCGAGGGCAGCAACACCAAGCGGCAGATGCTCGTCCGTAAAGTCCTCCGCGAGCAGTTCGCTACGACGTTCGCTCAGTCGCCGCTTTCGCTGCAAGAAGCGGCACTGGTCGCCCAAACGGCCGAGGTGCTTCGCAAATCGCCGTTTGCACGGGCATTGCGAGGTGCACATCGGCTGGCGGGCGTTTTGGAATTGGCCGCCGTGGTCGATACCCGGCTTTACGACAGACCGACGTTTGTCGAGTTTTTGTCGTTGGTCGAGCAAGCGGACGGCGCGAAACCATGCCGCAGCGGGGGCAAGAGATAGAACAATGGGGGAAGGCGGAAGGGGGAAGGGGGAAACGCGACGACTCGCTGCTCCTTGCACTGGAGACGAAAACAGGATAATCTGTAACTAACAGACACGTCGCGTCGGACGATTCCGGAACACGTTCGACTGCAGTTTGATATATTCTGGTTTTTTTCGTCGCAAAACGCCCCGGGAATGCGGTCCCGGGGAACAAATACCACAAAAACCGCTGTAGTCACCACCGGATTGCAATCCGGGGGCGTTTTTACTTCCGTGGTTGACATATCAATTCTAGGAAATATCCGAATGAAAAGTTTACGACCGTGCCGATGGTTGGCGTTGGGAATGATTGTGGTTGCCGGCCTTTTGGCTTGTGCCCAGCCGCTGTCGGCTTCGGAGGAAGCCAGGAAGTTTCTCGATGGTCTTCGCGAGCTTATGTACTTCGACACCGCATTGGAGTATCTCGAAATAATGCGCACCAGCCCAAGGGCCGACAAGGCCTTCAAGGAATTGATCGACTACGAAGCCGGCGTAACGTTGATCGACGACTCGCACATGGGTCGCACGACGTCGATCCGCGAGAAACAACTCGGCAAAGCGCGCCAGCGGTTCAACAAGTTCATTGCCGAGCACCCAAAGCACCCCATGGCTTCCAGCGCCAATTTCAAGCTGGCCGATCTGCTCGTCGAACGTGGCCGCATCAAGGTCGACCAGGCCGCACAACCCGACAGCACGGCCGCAGAGAAAACATCGCTTAACGCCGAAGCCGGAAAACTCTACCGGGGGGCCCAAAAAGTTTTCGGCACACTGGAAAAACGGTTCCTGGAAGAGCACAGAAAATTCCCAAAGAATATCGACAAGAACAACACAAAAAAGATCGAAGAGAGAAACCAGGTCCGTCGCAACCTGCTGGACTCCAGGCTCGCTTTGGCCTCGGTGGTCTACGAGATCGCCCAAACGTACGAACCGGGAACCGACGGGAACAAAAAGAACCTGACCGACTCGGCCAAGAAGTACGAAGTGTTGTACGAAAAGTACAACGAGATGCTTGCCGGTCTGTACGCCCGAATGTGGGAAGGCCGCTGTTACAAGGAACTCGGTAAAACTAAAGCAGCGTTTGAAGCATTCGAGGAGATACTGGAGCAACCGGGCGAAGCGCCGGCCTTCCGCGTACTGAGAAACAAGGCGCGTGTGCTGTCGCTGGAAACCGCATTGTTGCCGAAGATCAAAAAGTACAAGGAATCCGTCGCCATGTACCAGGCGTGGGAAAAGGCTGCCCGCGGCGACGAGGAAAACAGTGTCGAGGGGCTGGCCATCAAATACCTTTCCGGCGAGGCCGCGTTGGCATACGCCAAATCGCTTACCAAGAAAGAAGACGCCAAAACCAGCAAAGCCAATCTTGTCTTGGCCAAGCAACTCTTCAAAGACGTTTCCCGTCGCGAGGGCCAGTACCAGAAAAAGGCCAAGATAGCACTTATGAACAAACTGCTCGGCGGCACCGATAAGAAAGTCGAACCGACCAACTTCGCCGAAGCCAGGGATCGTGCCCAAGATGAACTCGACCGTGCACAAATGCCGGAGCTAAAGCCGGAAGAAGCGGCCTTTGTACGGGCAGAGGCCGTCAAGTATTACCGCATGGCCTTGCGCATTAAGACCGACGAGGTCTCGGTCGACCAGATCAACGTCATTCGTTATTACCTTGCATATATTTACCTGATCTCGGACCAGGTGCACGAGGCGGCGGTAATG
>DAOWNK010000077.1 GCA_030642635.1 Pirellulales bacterium | reverse complement strand
AGAATCCAGGCTGTGTGCAAGAGCGAGCCGCCGGTTTTATCCCGGCGCTGTACTGGTGTGTGGATAAACCCCGTGTACCACCGATGAGTCCCGTGCATCACCGGCGGGACGCCGGTGCCACTGTATTGCTAATCCCCAATCCCTAATTCCCAATCCCCATTTCCCATTCGGCCGACGATTGTTAAACTAAGTTGCATGATTAGCAAGAAAAGACCGCATCGTGAAGACCTCCGCCCAGGCGAGATGCTCTGCAAGTATTGTCCGGCCAAGTGCTGCCGATATTTCGCCTTGCCGATCGACACGCCGGAGGACTGGAACGATTTCGAGTACATCCGCTGGTACCTGCTGCACGAGCGGGCAAGCGTGTTCGTCGAGGACGATTGCTGGTACCTGTTGGTCCACACCAAGTGCAAGCACCTTGGCGACGATAACCTTTGCACCCAATACGAAACCCGACCGCAAATCTGTCGGGATTACACCACCAAGAACTGCGAGTACGAAGATGATTGGGTGTACGACCATTACTGGGAAACACCCGAGCAGGTCGAGGAGTATGCCGAGGCCGTCCTCGGACCGCGTAAGGGCCGGGGGTTTCGCAGCGGTCAATAGTTTAGACACACCGCGTGGACGCGGCGGCTAAACGGGATTACCTCACCATGAACAAATCTCAACTAATCACTCCCAGAACGCTAAAGGGCTTCCGCGATTATCCGCCGGAGGTGATGATACCGCGCGAACGGTTGATCGATACCGTCCGACGGGTGTATCGTTCGTACGGGTTCAGCCCGATCGACACGCCGGCGCTGGAATACCTTGAGATACTCGCCGGCAAGGGCGGTGATGAGACCGATAAGCAGTTGTACAAGTTCCAGGACCACGGCCGGCGTTGGGTCGCCTTGCGGTTCGACCTGACCGTGCCGCTTGCCAGATTCGCCGCACAGCATATCAACCGGTTAGGAATGCCGCTGAAGCGATACCACATCGCCGCGGTATGGCGCGGCGAGAACACACAACGCGGCCGATACCGCGAGTTCATGCAGTGCGACTTCGACACCATCGGCACCCGCTCCAATGCCGCCGACGTCGAAACCGTGCTGGTCATCCACGATTTGTTCCGAGAGATCGGATTCAGCGAGTTTACCATACGCATCAACAATCGCATGGTGCTGGCCGGGCTGCTCGAACGGCTTGAATTGTCCGACCGCTCGACGGCCGTGCTCCGCACGTTGGACAAGCTGGCCAAAATCGGCCATGAGCGAGTTGCCGAGGAGATGGTCTCCACAGCCGGTGTGACCGACCAACAGGCCGGGCAAATCCTGCAACTGGCGGAAATCTCCGGCGCCAACGACGATGTGCTACGGCAGATCGAGCCGTTGGTCTCAGGCAGCCGGACCGGTGCCGAGGGTACGGCGAAGCTTAAGGAATTGCTCGATGCCGTCGCCGCGGCCGGTGTGCAGAAAAAATACGTCGCGCTGGATGTCTCCATTGCTCGGGGGCTGGACTACTACACCGGTACGGTATTCGAGACGTTTCTCGACGCACTGCCGGGCATCGGCAGCGTGTGCAGCGGCGGCCGGTACGACAATCTCGCCGAGTTGTACACCAAGCAGGAGTTGCCCGGCGTGGGTGCATCGCTGGGGCTGGACCGTCTGCTGGCCGCTATGGAGGAGCTTGGCATGATTGAAAAGATATCCACGCCTGCACCGGTCTTCATCCCTTATTTCGACAAGGACCGCCTGCACGATTACCTGAAGCTGGCCGCTGCGGTTCGTGCGGCGGGCATCGGCGTGGAGGTGTTTCCCGAGCCGAAGAGACTCGGCGTGCAGCTAAAATACGCCGACCGCCGCGGCTTTCGAGTCGCGCTGATTGCCGGCGAGGACGAGTTCCGCAACGCTACCTGTCGGGTAAAGGACCTGCAAAGTGCCCAGCAGCAAGACGTGCCGTTGGAGACCGATGCAGAGAGTGTGATCGCGGCGGTCAATGGCATTTTGGGCTGATTCACCTCGCGATGCGAAGCCGCAAGCGGCCTTTCGTCAACTATATATAAAAATATGAACATGCCACTGACTGCATTAACACGAGACCAATCGCGACGGGTCGATCGGCTGGCGATGGAGCAATACGGCATTAGCGGGCTGGTGCTGATGGAGAACGCCGGCCGCGGGGTGGCCGAGGTGCTTTGCAACACCGGCCCGGCCGGACCGGTCGTCATCTGCTGCGGCAAAGGCAACAACGCCGGCGATGGGTTCGTTATCGCACGGCACCTGGACCTGCGAGACGTCGACGTCCGGGTGCTGCTCTGGGCCGAACCGGCGGAACTGGCCGGCGATGCGGCCGCTAACTTCCGTATTCTGGAAAAGATCGGCGCGCCAATCGAACATTTCGGCACAAGTCACGATCCGGACAGACTTGCCGGTCAGCTCTCCGATGCCGCATGGATCGTCGACGCGCTGCTGGGCACCGGCGCCAGTGGCAATCCCCGACCACCGATAGATGCCGTGATCGAGCAGATCAACGCGGCCGGCCCACCCATTTTGGCAGTAGACCTGCCCAGCGGACTGGATTGCGATACGGGCGAACCGGCCACGCCGGCCATCCGCGCCGCGGTAACGTGCACCTTCCTTGCCGCCAAGGTCGGTTTTCTGGCGCCTGGGGCCGAGCGGTACACCGGGAAACTGCACGTGCTGGATATCGGCGTGCCGGGCAAACTGATCGACGAAGTGCTGGCATAATCGCTTGCGGCTTCGCACAATTTTGCTCGGGGGGGGTACTTGTTTTAGCACTCGTGGATAGTTACAATAAACAAAATACATAAAGCTGCTTTGTGGTGGTCGCATACATAAAGCCGCGACCGGTGGTCGCGAATGAAGCAGTGCGAAGCCGCAAGCGGCAAACCAACACACCTACCCTGTACCACCCTAGTCCTGGAGGATTTCATTATGTTGAACTCAGATGTAGTACGAACCTCGTTACAAAAGACTTCTCGCCGTAATTTCTTGAAAGCATCGACCGCTGTGACGGCCGGTGCGGTGGCCGGCAGTTTGTCGGTCGCCCGCAGTGCCCATGCCGCAGGCGACGAGGTGCTGAAGGTCGGGCTGATCGGCTGCGGCGGACGCGGAACCGGTGCAACGGTCAACGCGCTTAATGCCGATAAGAACAACAAAATTACAGCCATGGCCGACGCATTCGGCGATCGGCTGGAAAACAGCCGGAAGCAATTGAAAAAGTCGAAGCCGGAACAAGTGGCCGTCGACGACGATCATTGCTTTACGGGATTCGACGGATACCAGAAGCTGATCGACAGCGGCGTGGACGTGGTCATTCTGGCCACGCCGCCACAGTTCCGCCCGATGCACCTGAAGGCGTGTGTGGACGCCGGCAAGCACGTGTTTTGCGAAAAGCCGGTGGCGGTCGATGCACCGGGTATCCGTAGCGTGCTGGCATCCTGCGAACAGGCCAAAAAGAAGAACCTCAGCATCGTCTCCGGCCTTTGCTGGAGATATCACCCAGCCGTGCGCGAGACGATGAAGCGGGTGCTCGACGGGGCGATCGGTGATATCGTGGCCATCCAGACGAGCTACAACTGCGGTACACTCTGGCACCGCGGCCACAAACCGGAATGGACCGAGATGGAGTACCAGATGCGAAACTGGTACTACTTCACCTGGCTATCCGGCGACCACAACGTCGAGCAGCACGTGCACAGCCTTGACAAGTCAGCTTGGGCAATGCACGAGAAGCCGCCGGTGAGGGCCTGGGGACTTGGCGGCCGGCAGGTACGCACCGAACAGCCGAAGTACGGCGATATCTTCGACCACCATGCCGTAGTCTATGAACATGCCAACGGCGTGCGTGTCTACTCGTACTGTCGCCAAATGGCCGGATGTTTTAATGACGTATCGGACCGCATCCTGGGCACCAAGGGCCGCTGTAACGTGCTCAAGCATAAGATCGAAGGCGAAAACCCGTGGCAATATCGTGGTAAAGGTGGCAGCATGCTCGAAATCGAGCATCAGGAGCTGTTCGCCGCAATCCGTTCAGGCAAGCCGATCAACAACGGATTGTACATGGCCCGAAGCACCATGCTGGCGATCCTCGGCCGGATGGTCGACTACACCGGCAAGGCGATTACCTGGGACGAGGCGATCAACTCGAAGCAGGACCTGTCGCCGAAGAGTTACGCATGGGACGCCGATCCACCGACAAAACCAGACGCCGACGGTAAATACCCGATCGCCATACCGGGCGTAACTAAGTTTGTGTAAATCTGTCACCCTACCTGAAGTTGCCGCTCGACCTTCCGGATCGCTTCGTCGACGTCCCAGTGTCTGTCGGACAGGTCGATCTGCCGGCCGTCGGCCATCCAGAGGTTGACTCGCTTTTGTGCAGAGATCACGGTAGAGTGGCTACGTCGGCCGAAGTATCGGCCGATTTCGCTCAAGGCCGCGCTGGTATGCTTTCTGGCAAGCCACATGGCCAGCATCCGTGGATGGCTGACCGACTTGGCCTTGCGCGTGGATTGGAGGCTTGAGGGATCCAGTCCGAAGACGTTGCAGACCGCACGCTCGATATCTCCAAGCTTCACTACCCTGTTGCTGTTGCGGATCATTTCGGATAGTGCCTCCTCGGCCATCGCCAGCGTGACACCCCGGCCGAGTGAAACGGAGGTCGCCTGCAAGCGGCACAACGCCCCGGAAAGCTCTCGGGCGTGGTTGGTCAGTCGTGCGGCGATGAACTGTTGCACGTCTGCCGGCACATTAAGCTTCATTCGCCGCGCCATCCGCTCGACGATGCCCAGCCGTGTGGCGTATTCCGGCGGTTCGATGCAGCAGACCATGCCGCCTTCGAGCCTGGTGGTAAGCTCGGCGCCCATCTCGGCCAGTTCCCCCGGAGGGCGATCTGCCGTAAAGACCAGTTGCCGTCCTTCGCGGAGAAAGGTATCAACAGTGTGCAGCAGTTCGATTTGAGTTGCCCGCTTGCCGGCGAAGAATTGCAGATCGTCGATAATCAGCAGTCCGACGCTGCGGTACTTTCGCCGGAAATTCGGCAGTCCGCTGCCTCGCAGTGCCTCGAGAAAATATGACGTGAACTGTTCGGCCGTCAGATATATGGGCGTGACGTTGCGGCGCGACTTTTTTGCGGCCGTCCAGATGCCTTCCAACAGATGTGTTTTTCCGACGCCGGTCGGGCCGTGGATCAACAACGGTGTAAGCTTGCCAGGACTTTGGGCAGCCATTTGAACAGAGGCAAATGCCAAACTGTTCGAGTAACCCTGTACGAACGACTCCAAGTGGTTGAACTTTCGCTTGGTAAACGTGCTGGAAGGTTCGGTTGCCGATAACGCGCTGTTGGAATCGTCGGCCGAGAGGACCCGCAGCGCAGGTCCGGATTGCCGGGTCGAACCGTTCGAGTTGCCGCGGTGCGTTTGCTTGGCCATTGTTTCGGATTTTGCCGACGATTTTTTCTCCGGCGAGGCATCGTCTAGTGCACCGTCGACGTTAAACGACAGTGTCTGGTTGTCGCCAAAGACCTCGCAGCACGCCTGGTCGATATGCCGACGGAAGTTCGAGCGAATCCAGTCGAGGAAGAAGCGGTTTGGAACGCTGATCGAAAGCGTTCGGCCGTCGAACTCAAGCCGGGTGCTCGCCCCGAACCAAAGCTCGAACCGTTTTGTTCCGACCTTGTCGGCCAGTGCGGCGCGCAGGGCCGACACGATGTCCTTATCGTCCGTGGTCACTTCCGGGCCATCCTCAGCGCACACCTTCATCCGACAAATCCGACCTCACGGAGAGAATTTTGCCGCGCCTCACAGGGCGAAGCGATATCGGAAAAAGGACGCTTTGTGTGACGGCTGCCGCCGTCTTGGTTCCCTTGTCAGGTCATTAAGCAACCACTGATTGTAGCGTTGCTAGCATGGTTGTCAAAGGTGTGGCGCCGCCTGTAGCGGAAAAAAATTTGGACTCGGCAGTCAGGCGGTCGAAATCATCGGGAAAAGCGTCCAAGTCGCATCGGCGGCAGCAAAGATTTTCCATCCTTCTTAGCACCGCCGACGTGGAAAAGTTGTTGACGTTCATTTGTTTGTTCACTTATAAAGCCGCGACCGTTGGTCGCGCAAATACCTTCATATATACGCTCCGGCGGTCCCAGACCTGAAATCCGGCGGCAGTGTACATCTTGATTGCCGGTGTGTTGGCTGCATCGACTGCCAATACAAGCCGCTGACAGGCAGCTTTAGCAGCAAGCCACTGGGCATGACGGGTAATATCCATACCCCAACCGTTACGACGGGCCGAGGCGACGACCCCCATATATAGTAGCTCGATGTTGCCATGTTCCGGGTGGTCGGCCAAAAGCAGACAGCCTACATCATCACCACGATGCCGCACGATCAACCAATGCCCAGGATCGAATAACCCGACACAGTGGTATCCCGCCAACACATCCTCAGTCCGACGTACTCCGGCCAGACGCGGACAGTCGAGAGTTTGTTCGTACGTGGCCTCGATAATGCGTGCTAGTCGATCGTGATCGTCCGCAGTGTACGGCTCGAATCGTAGCGGTCCCGGCGGAGGTGCGTCTGGAAAGTCTTCCCGAAGGCTGGCCAGGTAGAGCAAGTCGGCCAACGGTTCGAACCCACCGCTGCACAAGAGTACTTTGTCGGAGGCCGAGTCGGTTGCGATCAAGGCCTGTGCGGTGCAAACATCTTGATTTTCCAGGAAATCACAGGCGGCCTCCAGTAGCTTTTCAGAGGTAATCCGTGGCTCGCCGGGCACGACCCGCGGCGGCCAAACTGCGGCGGTTTTCCCCGGCTGAACTTGTGAAAACACGGCGCCGACCAGCCGGCCGTTTCGATATGCACCGAGCAGTCCACCCAGCCGGCCCTCGTCTGAGCCGATCGCACTGGAAAATGCCTTCACCTGGTCCGCACGGTCGTCGGCCGATAAACGGCAGCATATCAGTGCAAGGGCACCCGCACGTTGCGGGGTTGGAACCTGGACAATAGCGGGGTGTTTTAAGCTAGTCAAAGCCATTTCGTCAAAGATACACCAATTTCGCAAAATTCGTTAGTCCATAAATTTTACCGTAAAGTTGCATAATATACACCCAATACGGTACAATGCCTGATAGTGGTGCAATTGCCCATCGCTCATTGCACCGCTGATTGCAATTCCCTGGCTTCCATAGAAAACAACTCGGCAAGAAACGGCCATGGAAAAACGCGGTTTGAAAGTCGCCGAACCCCTAGAGCTTCAACACGACTCTGGTGGCAAGTTGAGTGTCACGGCCGTGTCGGCCGTGCCTGCGCAAGAACATGGTCAAGATGCCCGTGGCGCAAGCCAAATAAAGTGCGTCGGAGCAAACGGCAACCGGGAAAACAACTTGCAGTACCTTGAGCAGACGATCGCTGAGGCAAAGGACTCACGTTGTACCGTATACATCATGGGGCGCGAGGCGGTCTTCGGCTATCCGTACGCACACATGAGATGGAAGCACCCGCAAACCGAGCGGCCACACTGGCTTCGGATCGATCGCGGGCCGGAAACGGCGTTTATCGAGCAAATACAAACCGACGGGTTTTGCCGACGCCACGACGCCTTTCCAAGCGGCTACGGCCCGTACGAACAATCGCGACTTGCACACCAGACCAGCGGAATCTTCTTCCTGTTGCCCAGCAAGGAAACAAATATCGTGCGTGGCGAAAAACGTCGATATCCGCTGAAAGCCATGCGCAGCTACCGACCGGACCTCCGTTCGAGGCTCGAAATCCTCTACGACCGCGACACCAGTCCGTTGCGAACGATGATCTGGGGAGTCGTCAACGACTTGAACCCGTACAATAAAGACTCGGCCAAAGTAATCGAAATGCGAATCCACTTCTCACCGAAGCCGGACGAGTTCGTCCGCCAGGTGAAGGAAGAACATGCCAAGGCCAAAACCTATCTGATGTACCTCGACGCCGCAGCCAAGGTGCTCGAAGAGAACCGCCAACTTCGCGAAGAAGAACCGTCGTTGCGATGGAAAGCCAATTACGACCTGCTCTACGCCCAATTGCTCGCATACAAGGTGCGTATCTACGAATACGGTGCATACCTGGATGAGTTCGTCAAGGAGCCGAAGGTGGCGCCGGAGACGAAGTCGCCGGACTTGTACCTGGCACACTGGACCATTGCCACCCGCCGGAAGACGCTCACCGGTGAGCTGACCGCATCGACCATCAAACGTGCCGACGACTTATTTGCCGAGGTGATCAAGCAGCACCCCGGCACACCTTGGGCCGCGCGGGCAAACTGGGAACGCCGATGCGGATTCGGAGTCGAGCTGCGAACGGATTACCGCTGTCGATACAAAGATGTGGACGACCCGATCCCGATGCCGAAGTTGTGAGAAGCGGTCAGCTAAATTTTCCTCATATACCGCAAGAACTCGGCGTCCAGCGGCTGCAACTTACCGAAAACACAGCGGAACTGCTCCAGCCGCGTCTGCGGACCGTCTGTTGTCAGCGGCTTTTTTGTCGAGAGCATCTTCAGGTACTCAATGTATTGACCGGTTCGGTGGCGGATCAAAAAGTAGGTTAACGCCCAGGCCTCGGCGTAGGCGTCAAGGGCCTGTTTGGGATCGCGGAACCGGCTATCGTCACGGATGAGCGTTTCCAGAGAGTCGTGCGGCCGGGTCCTCAGGTATCGCTTAAACCGGACCAGTCGCGGTCGGTTCACGTTGCCGATACCACGCCAACCCTTCGCGCTGCGCAGGTCGGGTGTCTCGAAAAACACCGCAATCCCCTCGCTGAACCACACCGGGCAATCGCTGTAACGAGTATGCAGGCCGCAGTTGAACGCTATCTGGTGCGTCGCCTCGTGGACGATCGTCGCAACCTGCATGGCGGCCTCCGGACGGGACAATATCTGGTTGATCTGGACGGCAGTGCCGCGGCGACCATGAAAACGGGACAACGACTCGATTCCCGTCAGGTCGTACATCGTCATCCGGTTGGTCCGCAGGCTGAAGTATCCGACGATCGACTTGCCCGCCTCGCCCAGTTCGCCGTGCGAAAACTTCAGGTACGAATCCCTCCGGGCGAACACCACTGCCACTAAAGGAAACTCCGGCTCGATAAGCTCGAACCCCCTGCGGTTCCAGTAATTGGTAAACGCCATGTGCAGCCGCTCGAACAACGATCCGCACCACTGTGCATACGCCCGCGACGTGTCGTAAAAGATCAGGCAGTGCGCAGTCCGATAAACGTCGAACCGGTCCGGCAATTCCGCAAGCAGGCGTTTTGACATCTCCTCGGTCGAGAACGGCTCGAATGGCACGCGGTCGCTGGTTTGTTCAATCAACTCCTTGGGCTGAATCGCCCAAAGCACCCCGTCGCAAGCCAAAAGCAGCAGCCCGCCGTCCTCGGCCTCGACCAGCAAACGCCCGGCAACGTGGATATCCTTCCCGTCGCGCTGCAGAGTCACGTATTCCAATGCAGAAGCCGGCACGGTCCAAACCATGCTAAACGTGGCCAGGGCAAGCAAGTAACGGATTTTGGTTCCAGGTAACATTTCAAATAGGGATTGGGGATTGGGGATTGGGGATTGGAATCCGGCCTTCCACCTCGACTCTAATCCCTAATCCCTAATCCCTCGCCCCTATTATACATCAAATAAATCGATTTCATTGGTTATGACCATACTATGCGAAGCCGCAAGCGGCGTTGCGTGCTGCCCCGACTGCATAAACACTCTATTTTAACAAAAGCCCCTGTTGATTCATATTGGCGAAATCTCGTGCCGATGATATAGTCCTGCGTCCTACTCCTTGGAATCATCCATGAACGGTCTCTTCGACAAAATACCAACGTTCGTTTGGTACGCTTCCGTGTGTATTTTCATGGTTTCGGCACTCGGGTGCGCCGAGGTCGGCAACGTGCCGCAGTGGCTGCCGACCACCGAACCACACCCCGAGCTACAGGGAATGACCTCGCCGGCCGACCGGATCGCCCAGCTTAGGAAACTGGCCGGACAGGGATCTAAAGGCAATCCGGACCAGCAGCAACGGACCGTAGAGGAGTTGGCCACGGCCATCAGAACCGAAGCCGACCCGATGATCCGTGCCGAGATCGTCCGTACTCTGGGCGAGTACCCAACGGAGAGGTCCGACACGGTACTCCGTGCCGCGCTGGCCGACCCGGACGAAGACGTACGGATTGCCGCATGTCGTGCCTGGGCAAAGCGTGGCGGTGCGGAGGCAGTCAAAATGCTTGGCCGTGTGTTGGCCGAGGACGCCGACGTAGACGTTCGCCTGACGGCCGCCTGGGCACTGGGCCAGTCGAAGGAGCCGACTGCGGTCGCCGCATTAGAACCGGCCCTGGCCGATCAGGACCCGGCCATGCAGTATCGGGCGGTCCTGTCGCTGCGAAAGATCACCGGGCAAAATTTCGGCAACGATGTCCGCCGCTGGCAGCAGTACGTCCGGGGCGAGACCCCACAGCCGGCCGAGCCGATCTCCATCGCCAATCGACTGCGGCAACTGTTTTAGTTCTATGTGACGTTGCCTTCCGGCCCAAAAAGACGTAAGATATGGGCAATGAAGGCCTTGCGATTCACCGAACAGTTCAAAAACCTCTGTAAGGCGGCGTTGCGGCTTACCGATGCGTCCGAAGCCGACGCCGTTTTGCTGCTGTTGGAAGGGCCGGCCGACTGGCAGCGGCTGAAAAAGCTCATCGGCACTGAACGACTGCTGATCGCCGCCGACACAGCCGAGCAACTCGAAGGTGTCCGGCAGGCCAAGCTCAAATGTGTTCAGATCGACATGGCCGAACACCCGGTCTATGAACGCCTCACGCAATCGATCCTCGAGGCAATTGCCGACGACATCCTGGCGCCGGGCTCCTGTGTGGTAGCGCTTTACAGCGGGTTCGACGCCGATACAGTCGATTCGCTCAGCGTGATCAACCTCGACGAGCACCTGAACCGTCTGACCGGGCGCGACCTGCGGCAGCTGGAAACCCGCGTGCCGCTGGATACGCTCAAAATGGTCGTCGATCTGGCCGTAGAGATCGGCCGTGAGGGGCGCGAGGGCAAGCCGGTCGGAACGCTGCTGATCGTCGGCGACGCCCGGAAGGTTCACGATTGCAGTCATCCGGTCGGGTTCGATCCGGTTAAGGGCTACAACCGCAAGGAACGGAACCTGTGCGAGCCGCGAGTGCGCGAGGGGATCAAGGAGATCGCACAGATGGACGGTGCGATCATCGTCTCGGCCGACGGTACGGTCGAGGCGGCCTGCCGGTATATCGACTGCTCGGCCGCCGAAGTGACCCTGTCGAAGGGTCTCGGCACCCGGCACTGGGCCGCTGCGGCGGTCAGCCGGGCGACAAACGCCGTGGCGGTCACCGTCAGCCAGAGCAACGGCACGGTGCGTATCTTTCAGAACGGCGAGGTCGTGTTGCGGATCGAGCCGTCTTTGCGCCGGCCGATGGTATGGAAAGAATTCGAGTACGAACCGCCCGAGTCATAAAGCCGCTTTGCGGCTTTGCACTGCACATCCATTTTGCCCGGCATTGTTTCACCGCGTGCAAAACTCCAAGGCGTTCGTAGT
>DAOWNK010000098.1 GCA_030642635.1 Pirellulales bacterium | reverse complement strand
CTCGTTTCACGCTATTGAACCTTCGTGAAAGTGTGGGGGTTAGGGATTGGGGATTAGGGATTGGGGACTGGAAAAATGCAACATCAAACTCTAATCTCCAATCCCTAATCCCTAAATTTATTGTTGCAACGCACTAAAGTCAAGTCGAGACACCTCCTTGCGTCTTTTGGTGTTTTTCGTCAAGTTACCAGAGCGTATCCGTTGCTTTGTACTTTATCTGGGTGGTTCGCCATGAAAATCCTTGCTTTGGAAACCACCGAGAAGATCGGCACCGTGGCTGCGCTGTGCGACGGCAAGGTGTTGGCTGAGTTGGAGTTAAGCAAACAGCAACGGACCACCCAGTCGCTGGCGCCGTCGCTACAAGCATTGCTAAAAGAGGTGGGATGGCGACCCGACGAGGTCGAGTTGGTCGCAGTAACAGTCGGCCCGGGGTCGTTTACAGGGCTTAGAGTAGGCGTGACCACCGCCAAAGTGTTCGCCTATGCCGCCGGGGCCGAGGTGCTGGGTGTCGATACGCTCGAAACCATTGCCGCCGGCGCGCCTGATGATATCGAATCAATTTCGGTGGCCGTCGACGCCCAGCGGGGAGAAGTCGTTGCCGGCTCGTTTCGGCGCGGACCGGACGGCCGGTTCCGTCCGACTGCTAAGTCAGAACTGATCGACGCCGACGTGTGGCTCGGCGGCCTTCCGCCCGGATCGGTCGTTGCCGGGCCGGTGCTGCGGAAACTGTCAGATCGCGTGCCGGACCAGGTGACTGTGTTAGCGCCGCAGTTTTGCTCTCCCAGGGCGTCTAACGTCGGTCGGCTTGCAGGGCGAGATTACACCGCCGGCCGCCGCGACGACATCTGGGGCCTGGTCCCGCGTTACTCGCGTCGAAGCGCAGCAGAGGAGAAGTTGGAAAAGCGGTAATCATTTCGCCATCACCTCGCCTGCCGCGGAAATTGTCGCGTCGATGTCCTTGTCGCTGTGTGCGGTCGACAGGAACATCGCCTCGTACTGGCTGCAAGGTGGGTAGACGCCGCGACGGACCATACCCCAAAAATACTCGGCGTAGCGTTCGGTGTCGCACCGTGCGGCCGTGTCCCAGTCGGTCACCGGCTCGGCGTTGAAGAACAATGTCATCATCGACCCGCACCGGGGTGTCGAGCATGGGATACCGGCCGCCGCGGCCGACTCTTCCAGTCCCCGGGCCAGACGGCTGGAAAGCCGTTCCAACCGCTCGTATGGATCGGCGTCGCGTAACATCGTTAAGGTAGCGATCCCAGCGGCGGTGGCCAGTGGGTTGCCGCTAAGCGTGCCGGCCTGGAAGACCTTGCCGGCCGGCAGCACATGGTCCATAATTTCCGCCCGGCCGCCGTACGCACCCATCGGCAGCCCGCCGCCGATGATCTTGCCAAGCGTGGTGATATCCGGCCGGATGTCGAACAACTCCTGTGCACCGCCGTAGGCCACGCGGAATCCGCTGATTACCTCGTCGAAGATCAACAGCGCACCATGCTTATCGGTAAGCTCACGTAGTGCCTTGCGGAAGTTTTTCGAGGACGGCACGCAGCCCATGTTTCCGGCGACCGGCTCGACGATCACCCCTGCGATCTTATCATCGTGCTGCCGAAACGCCGCTTCCAGTGCGTCGGCATCGTTGTACTTCAACACCAGCGTGTCGCGGGTGGCGCCTTCGGTCACGCCCGGCGAGTCGGGCACGGCAAGCGTGGCCGCCGCGCTGCCGGCGGCCACCAGCAGGCTGTCGACGTGCCCGTGGTAGTTGCCGGCGAATTTTACAATCAACTCGCGGCCGGTGTAACCGCGTGCCAGGCGCACCGCACTCATGGCGGCCTCGGTGCCGGAATTGACCAACCGGATTTTTTCGATAGACGGCGTCGCGTCGATGATCAACTCGGCCAGCGTGTTTTCGGCCACCGTCGGCGCGCCGAAGCTGGTGCCATGTGAGGCGGCCGTTCGGATCGCCTCGACGACGGCCGGATGGGCGTGGCCGAGGATCATCGGACCCCAGGAGCCGATGTAGTCGATGTAACGGTTCCCGTCGATGTCGAACAAGTGGGCACCTTCACCCCGCTCGAAGAAGATCGGCTCCCCGCCGACCCCACCGAACGCCCGGGCCGGGCTGTTCACCCCGCCGGGCATGAGTTGTTTCGCACGGCCGAACGCTGTATGGCTGTTTGTGTGTGACATTGTATCTGACTCGAACAGTAAACGAAGTGGCCCGATTCATCGGGTACAAACGGGCGTCGGTATACTGCCCCAACATGGACAAATGTATCACATCAACCGGTTGATTTCAAGACCGGAAATTGGCCGCTTTAAGGAGAACACCGGAACGAGCGGCCCCAGAATACTTCATTCTGGGAGGGTGAATAGGCCGAAGCATGTTGAGAAAACCGGTTTTTTGAGGCTTCCAGCCCATTTACAGAATTGATTTTTCTGCTTAAGCTAGCTGTAGTCGTCTGGGATGGTACCCGACAATCAAGGCCGGCTCGGAGGTTTCCGGGAATTTGCACCTAGAAATGGAAGAGTCAAGAAAAATGGCGGTTCTGACCCCTTTTTCTCCGAAACTTTGTTCAGCGCTGTCGCAGCAAGGAATTGATAGGACACAGCATGGAGAATCCGACTCCCCGGAGTTCGCATACTTTTCATATCCCCGTTATGGGCACCGGGTTCACCATCGACACACCATTGCGGGCGGCGAAGTACGGCATATCTTCGGTAATTTCGCTGGTGGATGACACTCTCATCGAGCAGATGCGAAAGTTCCACTGCGAGCAGGAGGGTGAGCCGTATGAGGAAATCACCAGCCGCGACGAGGATGCTCGCGCCAGTCGCATCACGGCCTACCTGAATCTCCTGGACCGGTTGGTCACGCGCCAAGTTGAGGTATTGCAGGGCTCACCTTTCGAGGCGGGCAGCGAAATCACGCGATACTACGAGATGTTGCCCGCGACGCCGCTGAAGCAAACCTACCACGACATGCTCACCAGCGACGACCCGGAGGAAAAGGCCGACCTTCAAGACCGGCTTCGCCGCATGGCCGTGCCTGGCAGCATCGACGTGAACATTATGTCACGGGGCGACAGCGACGCCTATCGCAATGGCAAGAAGCTACCACAGGAGTTCAGCGATGCCATGGCGGCCCTGCGGGGCTATGCCAACAGTTCCCTTTGCTCCGCCATCGTATTCTCGGCGGGCATGAACCCGCACCTGTACAGCTACGTCGCCAAGTTCGACGACTTCTTCCCGGATTCCCACGGCGTACTGAAGAAGAAGATCGTGCTGAAGGTGAGCGACTATCGCTCGGCGGTGATTCAGGGCAAGTTCTTCGCAAAGCGGGGGTTATGGGTGTCCGAGTACCGCATCGAATCGGGACTGAACTGCGGCGGTCACGCCTACGCCACCAAGGGGCTAATGCTGGGGCCGATTATAGAGGAGTTCAAGCAGAAGAAGGACCAGTCGATCGTGCAACTTCATGCAATTTACATGAAGGCCCTTGCTGCGTCCGGCCGAACGCCAATCGAGCTGCCTCACGAAACCCGCATCACCGCCCAAGGCGGCATCGGCACGGCCGAAGAGAACGAATTGCTGCTTGGTTACTACAACGTCGACGCGACGGGTTGGGCTACGCCTTTTCTGCTCGTGCCCGAGGTGGTCAATATGGACCAGCAACATCTGGAGAAGCTCTTGGCCGCTACGCAGGAGGACGTTTTTCTCAGCGACAACTCGCCCTTTGGAATGCCGTTTTGGAACCTGCGGAACTCCGCGAGCGAGGAAGCTAGGCGGCGGCGGATCGAGCAGGGTAAGCCCGGCAGCACCTGCAACAAGACTCACGTCAGGTTCAATACGGAGTTCACGGAGATTCCGATTTGCACCGCCTCGCGCAATTATCAGAGACGGAAACTCCAACATCTTGCAGAGGAAGGTCTCACGCCGGACCAAATCGATCTGGTGCGTGAGCACGTGCTGGCAAAGTCCTGCATCTGCCACGACCTGGGCGGTGTGGCGACCGTCAGCCACGGTATCGACCCGGATGCCACACCCGCCATTTGCCCCGGCCCAAGTATTGCGGATTTCTCGAAGATTGCCACACTGAAAGAAATGGTGGACCACATCTACGCCCGGGCGCCTTTGCCGATGAGCACTAACCGGCCGCACATGTTTATCCGCGAAATCGCCATCTACGCCGACTACCTCCGCGACGAGGTCGAGTGGTACTCGTCGGGGCTTTTATCCCGCGGTGCGAATTACTTCGCCGAGTTCAAGGAGAACCTGCTTAGCGGTATCGAATACTACCGAGGCCTCGCTCAACAGATCGAAGAGCAACAGAGGCAGCGTTTCCTCGATGAACTCGGTGTCCTGCACGAGGCAATTGAGTCCATCTTGCTAGTACCTCATTGCAGTTAAAGGACTTTTGGGGTCAGCCGTCAGCTATCAGCTTTTGAAAACAACGTTGTTTGCAGGCTTTCGGACTGACCACCGATCGCTGATAGCTGACTGCTGATATCTGAATGGAATTGACACAATTTCGAGTGTTTGGCATACTATGTCAAGTCATGGGAGGAGAAAAGAGGGAGAAAACTTGACAAGATTTCTACGCATATCGCTGCCGCTCATACTGCTATTGGCGATCGGCCCGAGCAGCTTCGGCCAGGAGTGGGCCAAGGAGATGTTCGGGCAGACCAGCCACGATTTCGGCACGGTCGCACGTGGGGCCAAGGTTGAACACCGGTTCGCATTCGAGAACATCTACGAGGAAGACGTCGAGATCGATTTGATCCGCTCCTCCTGCGGCTTCACTACCACGCAGATCAGCAAACCGCTGTTGAAAACGTGGGATAAGTCCGAGGTCGCTGTGGTGGTCGATACCCGCGCGTACCTGGGGCAAAAGGACTCGACACTGACGGTGACATTCAAGCAGCCGTTTCCGGCCGAGGTCCGGCTGCACATTCACTGCTACATCCGCAGCGACGTTGTCGTACAGCCCGGTGCAATCCAGTTCGGCACAGTACGCCAAGGCGCCGGTGCAAAGCGCAGAGTGACCGTAAACTACGCGGGCCGAGGCGATTGGCGAATCGAGCGGGTGGAAGTTGAAAACCCACACTTTAAGGCAGACGTCGTCGAGACCGGTCGGACGGACGGGGGTGTCACATACGAGCTTGCCGTAGAGCTTGCCGACGACGCCCCGGTCGGATATATCCGTGATCACGTAGTGCTGGTGACAAACGATTCCAACCCGCGCACCTCGCGAGTCCCGGTGTCGGTCGAGGGCGTCGTGGCCTCTGCGATAACCGTGCGGCCCTCGCCGCTGCTGCTGGGCGTGGTCCATGCCGGGCAACCGGTGACCAGGCGGCTGGTGGTTCAAGGCGCCAAACCGTTTCGGATTGTTGCCGCGAGTTGCGACGACCAGCGGTTCCATTGCGACGTGCCGGAAAAAACCTGCAATCCGCAACTGCTGCCGGTTACCTTTGAATCCGACAATGCATCCGGCAAGATCAGCAGTACGATTCACATCGAGACCGACCAGGGCGGCGGCGAGAAAATCGAGGTCAAGGCACACGTCCAGATCGTGCAGTAGCCGTCAGCTATCAGTGATCAGCTTTAATGTTCTGGGGCAAACACTCGGATGTTAGGCAATCAATCTGCTTGCCTGAGGGCCGATAATCCAGTATACTCTGGTCGTTATGAGCGGCACAACCACAATCTCGACGAAATCGTCGCCGATCTGCGCCGGCGCCAGAAGATGCCGCTATCGAAAGTCGTGGATCGCAGGGAACGCCGGGCAACTGCGGCCAAGCGAGGTGAGTGACGTATCACGTTCGATTGATCAGTCCTTCAAACTCCGCTTCGCTCAGCACCGGTACGCCGAGTTGCTCGGCCTTTGCCAGCTTGCTGCCGGCATTCTCGCCGGCTACGACATAGTCGGTTTTTTTGGAAACGCTGGAGGCAGCGCGGCCGCCGTGGCGGACGATCAACTCTTTGATTTCGTCGCGTGTGTATTTTACCAGCGTGCCGGTTACGACCAGCGTCTTGCCTTCCAAGACACGGGAACCTTCGTCGGCCGGTGCGACGGATTCCATCTTCACGCCTACCTCGCGCAGGTCGTCGATCGTCTCGGTGCCGAACTTGCCGTGCAGGAAATCATAGACGCTCGCGGCGATAATCGGGCCGATCTCGTCGATTTCGCTTAGCTGTTCGACGGAAGCGGCCTGCAAGGCGTCCATCGAGCGGAAGTGCTCGGCCAGCACCGCCGACACCCGGGCGCCGACGTGCCGGATCGACAGCGCGCAGAGCAGCCTTGCCAGCCCACGATTTTTGCAGGCCTCTATGCCGTCCAGCAAGTTATCGACCGATTTGCGGCCCATCCGTTCCATGCCGAGCAGCCGGTCCTGACGATCTTCAAGCCGATACAAATCGCTGTATCCGCTGACCAATCCTTCGCCGACGAGTTGATCGACCAGCACCTCACCCAGCCCCTCGATATCCATGGCGTTCCGGCCGGCGTAGAAGCGGATTCGCTCGCGCACCTGGGCCGGGCATTGCAGGTTCGGGCAGCGGATATATACGCCGCCGGAGTCTTTCACAAGCACCGTGCCGCACTCGGGGCACTCGGTCGGGAAGACGAACTTCCGTGGCCGGCCCGTTCGCTCGTGCTTTTCAACCCGGACGATGTGCGGGATGATCTTGCCGGCCTTCTCGACAACAACCACATCGCCCGGGCGGACGTCCTTACGCTCGATCTCATCGGCATTGTGCAGGCTGGCGCGGCTTACGGTCGAGCCGGCCAACTCGACCGGCTCCAACTCGGCCACCGGCGTGATGGCGCCGGTCTTGCCAATCTGTACGCGGATTTCGTTCAGCCGGGTAGTTGCCTCGTACTTCTCGAACTTGTATGCGATCAGCCAGCGTGGACTCTTCGCCGTGGAGCCGAGCCGCTCGCGCTGGTCGAAGCGGTTCAGTTTCAGCACCAGCCCGTCAATCTCGAAATCAAGCTCGTGCAGCCGCTCGATCAACCCTTCGCAGTGGTCAACCGCTGCGTTAAAGGAATTAAAGCACTCGGCCTGCGGCGTGACGGGCAGGCCGTAGCCGCGAAGCTCGTCGAGGAACTCCATGTGCGTGGCGGCCCGCAGGCCCTCGGCATAGCCGACCCCATGGCAGAAAATCCGCAGTCCTCGTCGGGCACAAACCCGAGAGTCAAGTTGCCGGATGCTGCCGGCGGTGACGTTTCGGGTGTTTGCGAACGGCGGCTTGCCGTCGCGCCGCTGCGATTCGTTGAGTTTGACCAGGTCGGAGTTGGTCATGTAGATTTCGCCTCGGACCTCCAGGGCCGCCGGCACTTTCTTGCCGTCAAGCCGCAGAGGCACGCCGCCGATGGTGCGGACGTTGTGCGTAATGTCGTCGCCCGCCCGGCCATCGCCTCGTGTGACGCCGCGCACCAGCCGGCCAAGTTCATACAGCAGCGAAACGGCCACGCCGTCGATCTTCAGCTCGACCACCCACTCGATCGGCTCGCCAGGTTTGTTATCGAGCAGTTTGGTGGTCCGTTGGCCGTACTTTTGCAACTCCTCGATGCTGTATGTGTTCTCAATCGAGAGCATCGGCACACGGTGCTCGACCTGTACGAGGCCCTCGACCGGCCGGTCGCCGACGCGCTGCGTGGGGCTGTCCGGCGAGAGAAGCTCCGGGTGTTCGGCCTCGAGCCGTTTTAGCCGCTCGACGAGCCGGTCGTATTCCAGGTCGGTGATCTCCGGCGCCGCTTCCACGTAGTATTTCCGGTCGTGGCGGCGGATTTCCTCGCGGAGGCGTTCGATTTTGGAAGCAGGATCGGATGGCATGGGAAGAGAAGGGATTAGGGATTGGGGATTGGGGATTAGGAATTGGGATTGTGGATTAAATTTGAGGAAGAAAACAAAGTTCAATCCCCAATCACTAATCCCCAATCCCTACTTTCAACTAACAACCGCTGTTCGGCACCATGCATAGGAGTTTTAGTGTCATAGTGCCCGTGTTGCTGAACTGGTGAACCTCCTGCGGCGGTACGAAAACCACCATCCCGGGCCGCAACGTGTGCTCCGTGTCGCCGCAGAGCACCGTTCCCTCGCCTTCCAGCACGAATACCTCGTGCTCGTGGGCATGGGAGTGTTTTGGCGTGTGGCCGTCGGGAGACACCTCGAACATACGCATCGCAAAATTCGGCGCGCCGTCGTTCGGGCCGATTAAACGACGTATCCGAGCACCAACGGCGCCTTCCAACTCCACCGGGGCCGCGTCGATCTGTTCGTAATGGGCGATTTTCATGGCCGGCGTCCTATGGATTCGCGGGTGAATACTGATTTTACCGCTTAGCCGCCGTACCGGCGGCTGCTAAACATTATATAAAAATTGCCGCTGCCGTCACCCACTCCGGCGCACAAAAAAACCTCGAGGCAACGACTCCCAGCGCCGTGTCGGTCTCCAACGAGGATTCCTCACAGCCGTCGGCCTCAAGGTCGTAATCGTGAAATTCCCTAAGGACATTCACGACACAACGTAATTGATAACAGGCATCGAATTTTTGTCAATAGCTCTTTCGCGCGTCGTGCAGACACCGTTGACAGAGACGGCACTTAATTGGTAGGCTGATGTTGTCTTCGACGGTTGTCGAAATAGCGTATTGCCTCGGCAGTAAAGGTAGACGGCATGAGCACAGAACCGAACAACGTTCCTAATCCTTGCGTGGTCGAGTTGCGGCAATTGCTTCAGTCTATGTTAGGTGAGGATTTCATCCGCTTGTACCATTATGGGTCGCGAGTTGAAGGCGGCGCGGAGGCGGAATCGGACTACGATGTGCTTTGTGTTACAAAGCGGCGTCTTACCTACGATGAGGTCGACAGCATTATCGATCGACAATTAGATATTCAGATGGATCATAGTGTACTGTTCGATTTGCACTTCTATTCGGAAGGAGAAATCAACAGCCCCCCAATTTCATTTACACCGTACATCCAGCACGTGAGAGACGAAGGAATAATCGTGTGATACTTTCAGATGATCAAAAAAAACAACTGATTGCGTTGCGATTGGACAAAGCCGACGAGGCGCTAAACGATGCTTCAATTCTGATTGCACATGGTTCGTTGCGTGGTGTAATGAACTGTTGCTATTATGCGGTGTTTTATGCAGCTTCAGCATTAGCGATTCGAGACGGCCGTACATTTCACAAACATCGCGGTCTGATTTCTTGGTTTCACCAGGAGTATATGAAGACCGGGCACTTGCCAAAGCACTTGGGGAGATTTTTCCAAAAGGCTTTCAGCAATCGCTGCGAGGCAGATTATGAAGATGTGAGCAGTTTTCCAGCCGAAGATGTGCCTCAGTTATTAGAGGACGCTCGTCGCTTCGTGGCCGAACTGAAATCCTTTCTCGCCACCCCTTGATTTGGCGCTGGACTGAGCGCTACGGGGATTTCACCGCTTTGCGCGACCAACGGTCGCGGCTTTGTGATTGTGGCTTTATGTGGTACAATACAGGTTTGCACTCATAGCAACATGCCCGCCATGGGGAAACCAAATGACTGCTGCGGGTTACATCTCTCTGCGAGGCGTCAAGGTCCATAATCTCCAGGACGTTGATTTAGATATCCCGCACAACAAGCTGATCGTGCTGTGCGGGCTGAGCGGCTCCGGCAAGAGCAGCCTTGCGCTGGATACGCTCTACGCCGAGGGACAGCGGCGTTACATCGAGAGCTTTTCGGCCTATACCCGGCAGTTTCTACAGCGGCTGGAAAAGCCTGAGGCTGAGCACATCGACGGCATCCCGCCGGCCATCGCGGTTACCGGAAAGAATACCAGCCGCTCGAGCCGCTCGACCGTCGGCACGGCTACTGATACGACCGACTATCTGCGGCTGCTGTTCGCCAAGATCGGCCACGTCTTCTGCTTGCAGTGCGGGCACGAGGTGCGCCGCGAAAGCCCGCAAAGTACGGCGGAGACACTCGCGGCACTGCCGGACGACACACGATACATGATTACCTTCCGTATGGAGTTGTCCGAGGGCGACAATCTTGAGCAGGTATCGGCAGGATTGCAAGAGGAAGGGTTTATCCGTGTGATTGCCGCCGGACGGATGGTGAACCTGACGGCGGAGCCGATACCAATACCAATATCAAAACTTCCCGCCAAAGGCGCCGCGGCCGACGGCGGGCTGTACGTGGTGGTCGATCGTCTGGCGGCCGGCGGCACGAGCAAAGACCGGATACGCGATTCGCTGG
>DAOWNK010000052.1 GCA_030642635.1 Pirellulales bacterium | reverse complement strand
TTTCCAATTCGTTTTGGAAAAAATCAATCTTGCTCGTGTCGATTCGATAGCACCAGTAATTGCACATTGTTCCCGTCCTTTTTTCTGCATATAATAATCGGTTTACGGGGGCAGTCTCAGGTTGTTAATTGGGTGCGCGGCTGCCCAACAACGCCCCATCTAACAATGCTAATTGTAACATTCAAGTTGCAGGGTGCAATGGTCTATCCATCCCCAAACAGTCGGTCTAATTGGGAACAGTCACCTATTTCCTGCATCGGAGGATACAAAAACAGGTGACTGCTTCCGTTTATTCTACCATTTACTTAATCCCGGATGAATACACCACAGGGGCTACGGAAAAACGCTCGCCACGTTTGCCAGCCTCAACGTGATGAAGCCAAATCTTGATAGACACGCAACATCTGCTGTTTCAATTCCGGCAAGTCTTTCTCGATTACTTTCCAGATTCTATCTGTTTTCACACCAAAATATCCATGAATTAGGATGTCTCGCAATCCGGCAATTTCTTTCCACTGGATATCTGGATACTTGTCTCTCACTTCTTGAGGAATTCCCTTGACGGCTTCACCGATGACTTCGAGCCGTCGAAAGACAGCATCCTGATTGTGGGTATCTTCCATAAAATCATCGCGGTTTATTCCTTCTGTATACTGCTCGATCTTGCAGATACACTCCAGAATATCGGCTACGTAAACCTCGGCGTCCCTTGTCATAAAATTTGCACCTGTTCGCTGAGGATTCGATCTTTCAGAAGAGGCTTGATTGAATCGTACTCAACAAGATCGACCTTGTGATTGAGCACTTCTTCAAGTTCCAGCTTAATGCCGATAAAATCCAACAAACTTATGTCGGTGTTGATTTCGACAAGCAAGTCGATATCGCTGTCTTCTCTCACGTTACCACGGACATACGAACCGAAGATGCCGGCCCTTTGCACACCGTGATGCTTCAAAACGGGAAGCACGGCCTCCTTGATTTCATCAATGGCCTTTACCATGAGATTCTTCCTGTTGTTGCTGTTTTCAGATAAGTATCCACGACAACCCACACATATAATGGTAGGTGAAATTTTGTGAGTTTGCAATACTTCAGCCGTTTGAAGTGAGGTTCGTATCTTCAAGGACCGTTTACGGCCCTTTCCGCCGCAGGCGGCATTAGGGCACCGGCATTTATGCCGGGTTGGTGGAGTTCGCTAAAAGGTTTTCACCATCATGATATCGGCTTTAGGCTCGTTTACGGACCTTCTCGCTGTAATGGCTTAAGCCAAAGGGACAGCGAGAAGCCCCGTAAACGGGGCTGAAGTTTTGCTTGAAAGCAGATGATAAAAATCATCGGCTTCACAAACCCGTCCTAAAGGACGGGCTTAATGCCGCCTGCGGTGGAAACGCCCATGAATGGGCGTAATTCGGCAAGGTACTAACTTGGCGAATCGAGATACGGATCTTGACCCATTTGTCGCTGCATCTTTTTGCGTTCTTTTTCGAAGTACATCATCGCTTTACGCTGGCGGAAGTGTCGTCGTTCGACTTTGCACTGCGCCTTGCGAAACACCCGGTGCAGCTTGTCGAATTTTTCGGCGGAGTCCTCGCCAAGCTCTTTGTACTTCCGCGACTTGTTCGGTCCCAGTCCGCCCAGCAGCAGGTCGTCGTCCAATGCAAGGTACTGCCGGAACGTGCCGGGGTCGCCTTGGCGGCCGCAGCGGCCGATCAACTGCCGGTCGATCCGCCCGGCGTCGTGCATCTCGGTGCAGATGACGTGCAGACCGCCAAGTTCTGTGATGTCTTCACCCAGTTTGATGTCGGTGCCGCGTCCGGCCATGTTGGTTGATACGGTCACTTTTCCGCGCAGCCCAGCCCGGGCGACGACGTCGGCCTCGGCCTCGACGTGGTTGGCGTTCAGCACCTGGTGTTCGATCCCATTATCGGTAAGCAGCTTTGAAAGATGTTCAGACTTGTCGATCGAGCGTGTGCCGACCAGCACCGGCCGGCCCTCCTCGTGCATCCGGCATATCTCTTCGGCCACGGCCGCCCATTTTGCGTCGGCCGCGCCAAACACCCGGCTGTCAAGCCGTTGGCGAATGGCCGGGCGGTTGGTCGGGATCGGCAGCACACAGCAGCGGTAAATCTTCCGCAACTCTCGCGCCGAACCCATTGCCGTGCCGGTCATGCCGGCCAGTCGCTCGTAGCGCAGGAAGAAGTCTTGTATGGTGATCCGTGCCGCCTGTCCGGTAGCCACGGTCACCTCTACGCCGGCCATGGCCTCGACTGCCTGATGGATACCCTCTCGCCATTTGCGTCCCTCGGCCAGCCGCCCGGTGAACTCGTCGACGATGACCACCTCGCCGTCGCGGACGACGTATTGCCGGTCCAGGAAGTACTCGCGGTTGACCATGATCGCCCGCTCGACGTACTGGTAGATGTTTACCATTCCGACGCGGTCCATTGCCTCGGGCTTCGGCAGCGTGCGTGCCTTTTGGCGTCCTTCGCGTGTAAGCTCGGCCGTTTTCTTTTCGTGATCGTATTCATACTCAACGTCTTCTGTAAACTCGTCGATGACCGAGGCGGTCCAGCGGTAGCACTCGGCCTCGATGCGTTGCTCTTCGGTCGGCAGTGCGCTGATAATAAGCGGCGTCCGGGCTTCGTCGATCAGTATGTTGTCGGCCTCGTCGACCAGTGCGAAGTACGGTTCGCCTTGCACAGGTTTTTCGTTCGATCCGCCACCGCCGACACCACCACCGTCGAGCATCCCGCCGAGCAGGTCGGTTTGCCCCTCGGCAATGCGACGCAGCAGCAACCGGTCGCGGAGGAAGTCGAACCCGAACTCCTTGGCCGTGCCGTATGTGATGTCGCAGGCATAAGCCTTGCGCCGCTGCGGCCGGGGCATTTGCGATTCGATCACGCCGACCGTCAGTCCCAGGGCTTCGTAGATCGGCTCCATCCACTTAGCGTCGCGTTGGGCAAGGTAGTCGTTCACCGTGGCAAGCTGGCACCCGCGTCCGGCCAGTGCGTTAAGATACATCGGCAGCGTGGCGGCCAGGGTCTTGCCCTCACCGGTCTGCATCTCGACGATCGAGCGGTGGAACATGGCGATGCCGCCGAGCATCTGCACGTCGAAGTGCCGCATGTCTACGGTCCGGCGCGCCGCCTCGCGGACCAGCGCGTATCCTTCCACCAACAGCCGTGCGAGCGGCTCGCCGCTTCTGGCCCGATACCGTAGCGAAAGGCTCCGCTTGCGGAGTTGCCCTTCGGAGAGTTGCTGCAACTGCGGTTCCAGCGCGGCGATCTTCGGCACCAATGCCGACCAACGCGCAAGCCGCCACCGGTTCGTGCTAAGGGCATTTTGTACTTGTACGGGCATAGTTGAATATACTTTGCACGGTCAAGAGTTGCGGATTTTGAATCTGTGGGAGGCGACTCTGTCGGCGATCCGGCACGGTTGGTGATTCAGTCGCCGACAGAGTCGCCTCCCACAAAAAACCTCAGTTTTTGACCGTGTGGGGTATAAACGGTCCGCTACAGCCGCTTGACTTCGTCCGCCTGATACGTCGGGGCGAAACCCCTTTTCGGGTCGTGCCGGCCGATCTGCCCGTGGACCTCGATGAAATCGCCACGCTCGCAACCGCTCAGCAACGACGTGTCGGTCAGCACCACGCTGCCGCCGTACCGGTCAGTCCGGCCGTCGATCGGAATGTAGCGGAGTTTCCAGCGGCGATCGATCTGCGAATACTCCAGCTTACCGCGTAGTTGTTTGTAATCGGGATTGTGGCCGTAGTTCGGCTGTGGAGTGAACCCCGTCGGAGTGTCCTCCACAGTCTTCGTTGTGGAGTGTGAAGCTGCCGAGGTAGGCTGTACGAAATCGGCCGTACTGTCTGAGATAATCGGCTCCGTGGCGGAAACCAGTCGGAAGCCGCTCGCGGTGGAATCCTTTGATGCGGCGTTTCTCGACGGCGAGGCGCCTGCCGCCGGCAGGTCCATAATGTCGATTGCCACTGAAGTCTTCGGCCGTGGCTGGATGATTCGGACAACTCGCTCCCGACCGGCAAGCGTACCGCTGGATGCAACTTGTGCCGTGCTCGTGCCGGACGGTACGGTGTTCGTCGCGCCGGTTCCAGGTGGAACAACCCCATACGGAACCACCGGTGTTATCGGCCCTGGCACACTTGTGCCAGGAGTAACCATCGGCGGCGTTACGGCGGGCGGCGGACCGCGAAAGTACGGATCGACCGGTCCCGGGGCAATGCAACCGGTCGCCGGCGGTGCAACCCTGGTGCGGCCGAAGAACGGATCGGCGGCAGGCGGCGTCCGCCACCTGCATCCACAGAACAATGCCACCGCAACGAGCAACAAAAACGACCTTCTCATCGTCCAGACTCCTTCCATCCTTGGAAACGGGGTGAGTAGAGTAGCGTTTTTCCCGCCTGTGTCCAGAGAGATTTGGCAGTTTTAGCCCGAACCACCGACCTAGTGAATTTTGCAACGCATGTTTCGCTTGGTGCAAAATGCCTTTTGTGCCGCCCTCTGCGTGCGTAAGTGGTTGCCGTCAAACGGGTTGCGCCGACAGGTGTTTTGCGTTTTGCACTTGCGAGATTTGTTGTCAAGTGCAATTCACACTTCGACGGATCGTCGTAAGTACTGTTGCAAAACCATTTTAGGTCCGGTATGATTCTGCACACGTTTTGGCCGCCCAAAACGTGCAAAACTCCCGATCCTGATCATTCACAGGCTTTAAAAATGAACCGAATTGTCAATGAGCGACCACGTCATGCTACGATATGAACTAGTGTACAGTATCCGCCGATCGATATCAAGATTAGGAATTGTGCCATACACGCCGGAGAACTTCAAAATTGAATCCACCTATGATTGACATACGATGAGAACAAAGGCCGTTGGCCATGAGTAAGCAGTTCCACGAAGTTCGAGACCCGATTCATGCGTTTGTCCGGTTGAGCACGAACGAGCGCAAGGTGCTCAATTCGCGTCCGTTACAACGGCTCCGATACATCCACCAGTTAGCTCTCACGTACTTGGTCTATCCCGGAGCAACCCATCGTCGCTTTGAGCATTCACTAGGCGTAATGGAATTGGCCACTCGCATCTTCGACGTGGTGACGCACCAAGCCAACCTGACCGACGAAATGCGAAACCTGCTTCCCGAAGTCACAAATGACCGCGATCGGCTGTACTGGCGCGACGTTCTGCGTATGGCTGCTTTGTGTCACGACATAGGCCATCTCCCCTTCTCCCACGCAGCGGAAAAAGAGCTGTTGCCGGCCGGGTGGAAGCACGAGCAACTGACTGCCGCAATCATTCGTGACGGAGAGCTGGGTGATATCCTCTACAACAAGATGAAGTTGCAGCCGGATGATGTGATAAAACTCGCACTGGGCCAGAAAGATGCACACAATTTGGACTTTTCCACCTGGGAAACGATCCTGGCTCAAATCATCGTCGGTGATGCGTTCGGCGCCGACCGAATGGACTACCTGCTGCGAGACTCGCATCATGCAGGCGTTGCATACGGACGGTTCGACCACTACCGATTGATCGATACGCTCAGGATTCTTCCGTCTCCCCCAGCCGGAGAACAAGAACAGACACCGGGCGATGACGAGACCGAGGAGGCCGGCGATGAGACGGAACCCAGCTTTCAAGAGCCTGCGTTGGGAATCCAGGAGGGAGGCCTGCACACGGCCGAGGCCCTGATGCTCGCACGCTACTTCATGTTTTCCCAATTGTATTTCCACCCGATACGTCGAATCTACGACATTCATCTGAAGGACTTTCTCAAGCAGTGGCTGCCTGACGGGAGGTACTCGACTGGTGTGGCCGAGCACCTTAGAATGACTGACAGCAAGGTGATCGACGGTTTCTTGAAGGCGGCACAGGACACCGGTGTACCAGGCCACGACCCGGCCCGTCGAATTGCCCAGCGAGAGCATTTCAATCGCATTTATCAACGTCACCCGGACGACATCAAGATAACGAGCGAGCCGGGGCAGGCGGTTTTCGAAGCCGCAAAGCAAAAATTCGGAGAAGAGAACGTCCGTTGGGATCGCCAACCGCCCAAAGGTGGGGCTCCAGATTTCCCGGTTCAAAGCAATGACGGCCGTATAGCATCTTCAATGGCGATCTCGGAGACACTGAATCGATTACCCGTGCCGTCGTTCGACTACGTTTTTGTCGAACCGACGCTTCACAACAAAGCCCTTAACTGGATCCAAACGAAACGAAAGGATATCCTCGAATCCCAGGAGGAGGAAGACCATGAAAAGGCTCAATAAGGCAGCGATCATAACGCAGTTGACGACCAAGCTCCGCGATAGCGGTAGCTGGTGTGGAGAAACGCATATCCAGAAGGCCATGTACTTGCTGCAAGACCTTCTGAATGTGCCGACTGAATTCACTTTCGTCCTCTACATGCACGGTCCGTTCTCTTTTGATCTACGCGACGAGTTGACTTCACTCCGGGCCGACGGACTGCTGGAGCTTAAGGCCCAGCCGACCCCGTACGGCCCGCGGTTTGCCCCCACACAACTCAGCGAGCGTTTGCAAGAGAAGTTTCCGAAAACACTCGCCAAGTATGGAAAGGCCATCAAGTTCGTTGCCAAAGCTCTCGGCGACAAGCGGGTGGACGAACTCGAACGAATTGCGACCGCGCTTTATGTCACAAAGCGGCGAAAGTCCGATGGTTCCGTCCAATCACGGGCCGAGTGCCTGCATCGTCTGAAGCCGCATGTGTCGGTATCCGCCGCTGTAAAGGCTGTCGAGAAAATCGATGTTTTGGACAAGCAAGCCAAAACAAGTACATAAGAGCAAGCCTCGACGGCACCATTTATACCTGCTCGCTTTTTTAGCGATTGTCCATCTCCGCCGGATAGACCACCTTCGGCTGCCCGGGCGCGACCGCACCGGGATACATGGCCATCTGGTCCGGCGTCACCACGTGCGGGTTGATAATCCGCAACGGACCGGGCTGTGCCGAAGCAACCTTTTTCTCGACCACATAAGGGTTCCGAACGACCAACGGCGCCTTTTGCGGCCGGTATTTCGCGGTCGTTGCGGCCGGTATGGTCGGCGGCCAGGCATAGGGGCTGCGTCCGTAGGTGCGGCGGACTGGGTAGCTGTAGTAAACCGGCGGATGCTGGGCAAAATAGGGGATGGAGTCACGTGCGTAAAGGCTGGATCGCCAATAGCCGCAGCTTCCAGGTGCGTGGTGCACAATGTACCGACCGCTCTGGGCGCCGGCAGCGTCAGGCAGTGCAAAAATCACCAGCATCCCCAAAAACACCCAGACTGCTGTTTTCCCGCTCATAGCTGTCTCCTCTTACTGTAAAAAACCAGGATGTTTACCTAACCTCTTAGGATAATCTAATTTCCCAGGAATGCAACCATAAAGCCGCTTGGCGGCGGTCGCGCCAATGCCGCTTGCGGCTTCGCAACGATGGCGCGACCACCGGTCGCGGCTTTATGGAGTGTGCTCTACAATGAACAAATGCCCCCCGATTCACTTACTGCCGCATTGAAGGAGGAAGCCGCCCGATTGGGCTTCGACCTGTCCGGGGCCGTCGCGGCCGTAACGCCGCCGGGGATCGAGCGGTTCGAGCAGTGGCTGGCCGACGGCTTTGCCGGCCGAATGCATTACATGGCGAATCGCCCCGAGAGCTACCGCCACCCCGGGCATATACTCGACGGTGTGCGTAGCGTGTTGATGTTGGCTACCTGCTACCGGACGGTCGAGCCGCTTGAGCCTGTCGCCGGCCAAGGCCGAGTTTCGCGCTACGCCTGGGGCGCCGACTACCACGAGGTGATCCGGCGTCGTTTGCACAGTTTGGCCGACTTTCATCGCCGTCTGGCGCCAGGCGCCGAGGTTCGCGGCATAGTCGACACCGCGCCGCTGCTCGCGTGCGAGTTTGCCCGGCTTGCCGGGCTGGGGTGGATTGGTAAGAACACGCTGCTTATCAACCGGCAGTTCGGCAGTTGGATATTCCTGGCCGCTTTGCTCAGTACCGAAGAACTTCAGTACGACGAGCCGCTGGGGGCCGACTATTGCGGATCGTGCCGGGCGTGTCTCGACGCATGTCCGACCGGTGCGCTAGTCGGGCCGTACCGGCTCGACGCGCGGCGGTGCATCAGCTATCTGACAATTGAACTGCAAGGTTCCATCCCAATGGAACTTTGCAAGCCGATAGGCGATCGCCTGTTCGGCTGCGACATCTGTCAGGAAGTTTGTCCGTGGAACTCTCGTGCGGCAACGACCGACGGCGAGGATTTTCGGCCGCTGGAAGGCATGAATCCGGTAGATTTGGCCGAACTGTTCGAGTTGGACGAGGCGGCTTTTCGCAGGCGATTCCGCCACACGTCTCTATGGCGCGCCAAGCAGTGCGGAATTCTACGCAACGCGGCCGTCGTGTTGGGCAACCGACCGCACGCGGCCGCCGTGCCGGCGCTGAAGCGAGGCCTCCAGTACGACGAGCCGACGGTTCGCTCGGCATGTGTTTGGGCGTTGGAGCGATACTCTTAGTCGAGTTTACGACCTCTTCGCCCGGCTACTGTTCGATAGAACGCCAGCACGTTTTCCAGCGGTGTATCAGGCTGAATTTGGTGGCTTGGTGCGATGATGTATCCGCCGCCGGCGCCGACCACGTCCATCAAGCGATTCACTTCCTTTTCCACTTCTTCAGGCGTAACACTTTGCAGCCAACCTTGCACGTCGACCGCCCCGTGCAGCGTGATTTTTCCACCGAACTCGGCTTTCAGTTCGTATGGGTTCATGCCGGCCGCTTGCGGCTGGATCGTCTGCAGCGAGTCCATGCCGCATTCGATGAATCGCGGGATCAACGCCCGACTCGATCCGCAACAATGGTGCGTTACCTTGGCGCCGTACGAATGCACCATGTCGAAAAATTCTTTTTTTTTCGGTGCGAACAGCTTATCGAAACTGGCCGGCGAGATCAGCAGCCCACGCTGACTGCCGAAGTCGTCACCGCAAAGCACCAGGTCGATTCGCCCGCCGGCGGCCTCCAGAGTCCTCTCGATGTAGCTCGTGTAGAATTTATGACGTTTCTCGACAAGGTAGAGGTAAACCGGATCCCCCATGGCGATGTCCAGCAGCACGCGCTCCACGCCGCGGCCGTTCGCCACACCGTTTATGAAGTCCTGAACGTTGAACTCCCCGACGGCAATCGCCATATCCGGATATTTCTTGCACAAAGCCGGCGCCGCCGAGTAGTCGAACCAATCCGGGTCGGGCCAGTTGAAATTTTCGGCCTCTTCGATTGTTTCCCACTCTGCGTACGGAGCACCGACCGGCTCGGCGTACTCGCCGTATTCGTTCGGCATGGGCCGGCGACGGATTCCCCAAATATTCACCGTCGAACCGTCGTCGAATTTCTGTAGCGGCGGACCGACGTATGGCAGCTTGATGTAGCGTATGTCGGTCCCAAGTCGCTCCGGGACGGTATTGTCGCCTATCGGGCTGAAACCTCCACCCATCGACACGCCGTCGTCACTTTCGGCGGTAATACCAAAATGTTGTGTCAGTGCATAATGGATTTCAGGTGTAGCGAAGTAATCGCATGGAGTAAAATCGCCCTGTGTATGCTCCAGCGAGGCATGAATACGTTCTCGTGGTGTCACAATATTCCCTTATTCACGCGCTGCCGACAGTTTGCCGGCGGTCGGCGTGGGCGGAAACCAGGTGCGGCATCCAGAGCGCCTTGTCGATCAACTCGACGAGCACCTCGGGATCGAACGGTTTGCGGAGATAATAAGTGCCGCCGACTGCATGACTGCGCCGGATGATGTCGAGAATTTGAGCGCCGGAGAGAAACATCACCGGCACGTCTTCCAGATCTTCGTTCTGCTTTATCTGCTCGCACATCTCCAAGCCGCTGCGGCCGTGGAGGTTGATGTCGGAGATAATCAAATCGAAGGAGTTCACCTTGGCCTCAGCGATGGCCTCATCGGCGGTGGTGCAACATCGACATTCAAAACCGGCGTCGATCAGAACCGCCGATACTTCGTCCAGTACTTCCTGCTCATCGTCCACCAACAGGATCAACGGCTGCCGTTGTTCAAAAGAGTTCATTGAGGGCTTTCTTTCAGAATATATGTGAGTGCAAGTCGGGTAGCCGACCCCACACGGAGCCGCAACTCCCGCTGTCTCTTTGATTCGTCCATTATCTTGGCTGCGATTCACCATGCTTTCGCCGGATCGCCCAATCGCGCCAGACGACAAAATCGTTACCCATATTGCAAGACTTTACGAACCAATCTGTCGTGTTATCATACATTTTGTGTAGGGTGCGTGAAACGCACCAACATCGACATATTGTGGTGCGTTACACGCACCCTACGGAGATTTCCATTGAACAAAGACTTTCAACAAATTGCATGGGACGCCCAACTCCAGACCGAGTGGGAGCAAATCCTGCGGTCGGCGATCCGTGAAGACCTCTCGGACCTCGGCGATCTGACCACCGCCGCACTGGTGCCGGAGGACGCACAGGGTACGGCCGTTGTGGTTGCAAGGCAGTCGGGTGTGGTCGCCGGGCTGCCGGGGGTGGATTCGACGCTCAGTGCGATCGAGCCGCGATTGCAATGGTCGCCGACGACCGAGGACGGACGGACGGTTGCCGCCGGCGAGCAGATCGGGTGGATCGCAGGGCCTGCACGAGGTATCCTGACGGCCGAACGGATCGTGCTGAACCTGCTTGGTCGGCTCTCGGGCATCGCCACCCTGACCGGCCGATTCGTCGAGGCGGCCAGCGGCGCCGGGGCACGAATCTACGACACCCGAAAGACCACACCCGGCTGGCGGCGGCTGGAAAAGTACGCCGTCCGATGCGGCGGAGGTCGGAACCATCGCACCGGGTTGTTCGACGCCGTGCTGATAAAAGACAACCACCTTGCCGTCAGTATGAAGACCGCAGACGACCGGTTGCAATACACGCCGGCCGAGGCCATCGCACGTGTCCGACGCTTCACACACGAACATTTCACCGAGAACCTGATAATCGAGGTCGAGGTCGACACGCTCGAGCAACTCGACGAGGTGCTGCCGGCCGGGCCGAATATCGTGTTGTTGGACAACATGGACACGGCCACCCTTCGCAAGGCGGTCGCCAGACGCGACGCAGTTGATCCGGCGATCGAGCTGGAGTCCTCCGGCGGGATAAACCTCGACGCGGTCGGGCAGATCGCCCGAAGCGGCGTCGATCGGATCAGCGTCGGGGCGCTGACACATTCGGCCGTCTGCCTGGATGTGGCGTTAGACATCACATGATGCAAATTGTCAACAAATTTGACTCGCACGGCGCCCAAACTTATAGTTCCATTGCACCAGCACCTTGGGGAGGGGACGCTGGTTAGAGGTGCGGCGGGGAAAGCTGGGAGCTGGAGGGGACCCCGCCGTGCCTTTGTTAGCGGTAAGAGCGAGCCGCCGGGTTTATCCCGGCGCTGCACTGGCGCGGGATGAACCCCGCGGCTCGCCGGCTACCGACAAAGCCACGAGTAACGATATGCTGAAGCATAACCTACGTGATTACCGCCACAACATGCCGGCCGCGTTTACGTTGATCGAGGCGACGGTCTCGATCTCGATTGCGGCGATTGCCGGCAGCGTGCTGCTGCTGGGGATAACCAGTTCGCTTCAAACAACCTCCGAGGCGATGGAGCGGACGATCGCCGACGGCATGGCGCGGCAGTTGATGGACGAAGTGGTCGGCTGTCGATACATGGAACCCGGCGGCGATCCGTACCAAAGCACACTCGGACCCGAAGCCGGTGAAACCAGCCGTGACGACTTCGACGACATCGACGATTACAACGCCCTGAGGGTTCAACCGCCGGCCGATCAGTACGGGATTGCACTGGGCGCCGCCGACGGCGGCGTGCGTCATGCCAATTTCCAGGCGCCGGAAGGTTTCTTCGACGATTGGACAGAAGAGGTCGACGTGTATTACGTCGATGAGTCGGACCTTACCACACGGCTGACCGGCGGACAGACCAGCGACTACCGCGTGGTCCAGGTCCGCATTGTCAAGGACGACCCGAACGGCGGGAGCCGCGAGTTGGCCAATTTACGACGAGTGGTTGTTTATGTTCCTGCGATGTAATCATTTGCGAAGCCGCAAGCGGCAGCGGGGGCTGACGCTGCTGGAGTTGATGATCGCGATGACCATCATGGTAATGATCGTCGGCGCCTTGGGTGTCATGGCCAATGGGATTCAACAAAGCTACGAGTACACCGAGGGCCACGGCACGGCGACCCAGCACGCACGGGTAGCGCTGGAGAGGATCGGACGAACGGTCCGCGAGGCGACCGCCGACGAAAAGTTTCCCGGCGCAATCGTCATATCGGAATCGATCGGCCCATGGCGGTTCCCGGATGTACTGGTCGTTTGGCGCCCGGACGGCGATCCGGCCGACCCGAACGGCCTGCCGCAGTTCAACGAATTGGTGATCTATTGCACTGACTATCAATTCCCGAACCGGTTGATCGAATTGACGATTCCGTCGGACACGCGCACGGTGCCGAAGGTTGATGAACAGTCCCAATGGCGATCGGAAATCGAGACGATCCGTCAGTCCGGCGCCGGCGTGTCGATCACGCTGACAAAACTCTTGCGTAGCTGCTCGGTGACAGACCCGGCAGATAATACCAAGTTGCGCGGAGCGGTGCGATTTCAGATTCGCATGCGTCCTTCCCTGGCTGAATGGGACGATTACAACGCCGGCACGCTCAACTGGAACGCCATGTCCTGGGCGCAGGGGCTATACGCATCGCAAATCGGGCTGCGGCAGGTGTGGGTCGGCGCCGAGCTGCAATTGGTCCCAAAACCGGCCATGGCAGGCAATGAAGAGTCTGTGTACAAGCCGATTGTGTTTTTCGGATCAGAAGCCATTTATTATATGATGGTGGCTTTACAATGAATAATTCCCAAACCAACCCACGGCGTGGCGTGGCGGTGTTGATGGTGCTGCTGTTGATCTCGGTGGTACTGGGGCTTTCGTATGCGGTTGTGCGGAGCCAATATACGGCGAGGCAAATCCAGCAGAACTCCGGCCGCAGTTCCTCCGCCCGACAGGCCGCCGCGACCGGCTTGATGATGGCGATCAAGAAAATGCACCAAGGCGACGACTGGAACGGGGTCGATACCACGCTGACCGGTTCGTTGGGCGACTACGAGAGTTTTCAGGTGACGTATACCACCGGCGACGCTTTGCTCGCATCCGATGATCCCGATTATGAGGACTGGCCGTATCGTGTTACGTTGCTCTCGACCGGCATGGCCGTCGACCCGGACAACCCGCAGTGCGTGGCCACGCACCAGATTCAAGCGGTGGTTCAACTGATCCCACGTGCGCTGGCCGATGAACCGGACGAATGGGACGAGATGATCAGCTACACCTTCTATCAATGGAAAGACGGCCAGTTTCAGATCAACGTGCCGTTCCGCATTGAGGGACCGGTGCGAATCCAAGATGACCTGGAGTTGGCCAAGTCGTATCCATGGTCCAATTCTGCACGAAACCGCTACCTGGCCGATCTGAACTCGATGCGATTGAACGGATTTACCGATTGGCGGCCGTTCGACGGGCCGATCGATCTGCCTTACGATAAGCAACCCGGTGGGTTGATATCGCTGTATAATACGTCGATGGCCGTGGCGACCAACGACCTCCCCAGGGACGACGCCGACGATTGGTCGCACCCGGGAGAGATGTTGACCTACCGGCTCTATCCGGGCGGCAAAACGTACTCGGTGCAAACGATCGGCGGGGTTCAAGACAACGTGACCCTGGAGCCTGATCCCACTACTAACCCGTTGGGGATATTCTACCGTTCCGGCAAAATACAACTGTACAACAATGTAACTATCCGCGGTATGCTGATCAGCCGTGGAGGCCATGGTTCCGATATAGAATTCTGTGGTGTGAATATCGAGCTTCTGCCCCACAATCTTCCGGCACTGGAAGGCACGGACAAGCCGGTCCGGCTGCCTACGGTGCTCAGCGCCGACGACGTGTCCTTCTGGTGCAATTCAGAATCAACTGTGACAGGGCTGCTCACGGCCAATGATGATTTCGAGGTTGGGTGGGATAATCAAGACGACATCTCGCTGGACATTAGTGGTCTGGTAATCGCCAAGGACATAAAAATCCGAGGCCGCAATGATTGGTATCAGAACTCGGGCTGGTGGGAAGATCAATATGACGACTTTGACGACCAGGAGGATGAAGAAGACGCCATACCATACTTTCCGGTATGGTTGCAGGCGGAAGAAGGCTTGGACCCTGCGCCGCAATTGACCGTCAAGCCGGATCCGGACGATGTACGATACCATTGGCCCAATGCAAACAGCCCGATTTACGTGCCGCATGGCGACGACGACGGGCTGCGTTGGACCCTTTTAAGATGGACGGAAAACCCATAACCCCTCGCAAGGAGTATTCGCCATGACCAGAAAAACCGGCTTCGCGGTGCTGATGGCCGCCGTAGTCCTGTGTTGTTGCGTGCTAAACTTTTATCAGACGCCCGCCGTCGCGCAACGCCGCACCGGCGGGCAGCCGCCGTTCGCCAATGCGGTCGAACAGCGGATACAAATGATCAACCACCTTGCCGAAATCAAGGAGTTGCTCAAGGAACAGAACGCATTGCTCAAGGAGCAACTCGCGCTGTTGCGCAGCGGCAACCTGAAGGTCGTCGTCACTGAGTCGCAGCAGCGCTGAGAGAAGAGAGAAGAGAGAAGAGAGAAGAGAGAAGAGAGAAGAGAGAAGAGG
>DAOWNK010000008.1 GCA_030642635.1 Pirellulales bacterium | reverse complement strand
CTGTGCGTCGAGCCGTTCCTTGTGTGCTTCGTTCCACGCCTCGTTCCGCGTGATTGCGCTTTTGATAACGACGCTCGTTCCCTTTTCCCCGTCGCGGATTTCGAGTTCTTCCGCATTTCTACGTGCGGCGACCAACTCGTACTGTTTGGCTTGTATCTGCTTTTCGAGCGATATTTTTTCGCGGTGGAAGATATCGTACACCTCGCCGGCCGCGTTCTGGTGCAGCTTGTTCCTGAAATCCAGGTACGCCTGGATAATGCTTTGCACCACCGCCTCCGCCTCGTACGGCCTTTCAGACTGGTAGGCGATTTTCAGAATTGTGGAGTTTCTGACAATCGTTACGTTGAGATTCGCCTGGAGCGCTTCGGCCCAGCGGTCGCGCGGCGCGTCCGCCAGGCAAGCTCGATATTCCG
The DNA here is from genome assembly GCA_030642635.1 of Pirellulales bacterium. GTDB lineage: Bacteria > Planctomycetota > Planctomycetia > Pirellulales > Thermoguttaceae > DAOWNK01. Next base: position 27,405 of record DAOWNK010000008.1, on the reverse strand, counting down.
GTGGAAGTTTCGCCAGGGCGGCCTCGATCACCACCTCGCTGCAAAGCGTATTCTTGTAGGTGACCATGGAATCCTTGGTTCGATTCCTGCCGGCCGACTCGCTCAGATTCACACCCATTTCACCCATCTGCTGAATCAGCAGCTCGGCCCTCGACTCGTAAACCCGCGACGTTGTGGTATAGTAAAGACCGCCGAGCAGGCAGCTCGCCACCAATGCAACGATTATTACACCCTTGCGATATTGCACGGCGCGCAGAAATCGCAAGATCGTCTGCACCGGATGCGGCTCGACCGGAGTGTTCGTTGAGGCGGAAAGATGTGGCAACGGCTCGGGCATGTAAGTCTTTCTTTGAACAGCTACTCCCCTAGAAAAACGGTATCGTTGCACCCACGTGTATTCCGATAAACTTGAGCGTATCCAGCACCACGGTCGCCGGTGTCCGCTCTATGCTGACGATGTCGCCGGGTGCAAGCAGCAGGTTCTCCTTGTCGTTCTTTTTTGCTGCATTCAGGCTGATGTGGATCGTCGCCCGGCCCTGTCCGTCTGGAAGGTTTCGCAGTACGAGCACTTCGTCGGCCACTCCGGATGACAGCCCGCCCGCCTCGGCGATTGCACCGAATACGTCAAGCTCCGAATCAACGGGAAACTCTATACGCATCGGTTTTTTCACCAGGCCGACCACCTGGACCGAGTCGATTTTAAGCGACTCGACCTTGACCGTACTCCCGTCCGGAAGGTATGTATCGCCACCGACACGGCTGCTCTTGTCAGACAGATCGAGGCATACCACCTGCATTTCCCTTTTTGGTATCTCTGCCGTTGCGCTGGCAGGCCGCACCCCGGCCGGCCCGGCGGTGGGGCCTCCTCGTGCAAGCCTCTTGGGAGCGGCAGGACGGTAAATTGTAATCTTCGTGCCGGCTTTCTCCGAAAAACCACCGGCTTCCATAATCGCGGCCAACGGATAGCTGGCCCCTCGCGGCAGTTCCTGTGTGCCCGGCTTCTCTACGGCGCCCATCACCGTGACGCGATTCACGCGCTGCTTTTCCATCGCCACGGTAACGTGTGGCTGGCGATACAGGTTGCGATGGACGCAAACCGCCGCAATCTGCCGGCCTGCCTGCATCAAATTCAAGCCGGCCAAGCGAATTCGACCGATCTCCGGCAGCCGGGCAAAACCATCGTCGTCAACCCAGGCGTAGAACTCGATCATTGCGTCCGGGTCTAAACCGGCCGCCACCGAAACCTTCAGCAGGTCGCCGCCGTCGATCAGATCTCCAGTGGTCAGCGGCCCGGCGATACGGGAAATGTCGATGCTCTCCGCACCCTTGACTTCCTTTGCCTGAAGCCCCGGCGGGAGCGTGCGCGGTGTGTAACGCTTCCGTATCAACGAACATCCGCTCATGGCGAGCAACAGCACTGCCGCTTCGACCACGATTCCGGCTATAATGAATGACTTCTTGTGCATGTCGGGTCGGATTGGGAACGTTTATCAAAAAGCCGCTTGCAGCTTAGCAGCACGGCAACTATGCCCCAGATATTTTTCGGCTACCAATTGCTAAGCCGCGAGCGGCCTATACTTTCGGCGGGGAAGATACACGAATCGGACAACTTATGTCGATAGCAGTTTCCGGACCACTGGAGTGCAAATGTCTGAATAGTTACCAAAAAGGGAATCCACAAACGCCAGATTGCGTCTATAATAAACAGGGAAGGGCAATCACACGGAACACCCGGAACACACCCCCATGTCGAGCGGAATAACTACCCCCGTGCAGCAGGATGACGAGGATCAGTCTCGGACAAGGCCGGACCGGAACGAAACGTTCATCGAGAACCGCATTCAACGGACCAGGCGAGAGGTCAAGGGACTGGACCTGGCCGCCGGGCTGATCACCTTGGCCGCCGGGGTGCTTGCGTACCTGCTGGCCGTTGCGGTGGTCGATCATTGGCTAATCCCCGGCGGGCTTGGGTTCGCGGGCCGGTTGTTGCTGTTTGCAGGGCTGATTGTGAGCGTCGGATACTACTTCGCCCGGTACATCTTTCCTGCGATTGCACATCGGATCAACCCGCTGTTCGCCGCACATACCATCGAGCAGGGCCGGCCGACGCTGAAGAACAGCCTGATCAACTTCCTGCTGATGCGCAGCCGGCGCCGAGAGGTATCGGCCGTCGTCTACAACGCCCTGGAGCACCGTGCCGCCGCCGATCTGGCACAAGTTCCGCCCGAGACCGCGGTCGATCGCTCGAGGGTTATTCGGCTCGGATACCTGCTGGCCGTGGTGTTGGCCGTCTGCTGCCTGTACATGGTCCTGTCGCCAAAGAGTCCACTTGCCTCGGCCGCCCGGGTGCTTTGGCCCTGGGCCGGAATCCAATCGCCCACGCGAGTGACCATCGAAGAGGTAAAGCCGGGCGATGTTGCGGCGTTCCACGGCGAGCACGTTGCCGTCTCGGCAGAGGTAAAGGGCGCCGAAGACGACGAGCAGGTAACGCTGGTCTATTCCACCGCCGATGGGCAGAGCGTCGATCAGGCCGTTCCCATGACGCTGCCGGAAGGCGGTTATCGCTATCGGCGCCAACTGCCGCCCGGCAAGCTCGGCTTGCGGCAAGACTACCAGTATTATCGGACCGCCGGCGATTGCCGCACCAGAACCTTTGCCGTCAAGGTGCAGACCGCTCCAACGATCCGCATCGACACGCTCCGGTACGATTACCCCGACTACACCGGCATCGAAGACCGCACCGTCCAGCGCCAGGGCGACGTCCGGGCAATCGAGGGGACCAAGGTCACCGTACATGCGACCGCCGATGAGAAAATCAATCGGGCGGAGATCGATCTGGATTGCGACGGTCTGCACGGCCTGCAAATGAGCACCGAGCAGAACACCGCGCAGAACACCGCCACGGGCGGCTTCGTGCTGCGACTAGACCCGGACGATCCGACGTTCCCCGAGCACGATTGCTACCAGATTCGTTTCACCGACGCCCGGGGGCGGCCGAACTACCGGCCGGTCCGGTATCGCATCGAGGTCATCCGCGACCTGCCGCCGGAAGTTCAGTTTATAGAGCCGAAAGATGACGAAGTGCAGCTTGCAGCAGACGGACGGTTGCCGATCAGGGTTCGGGCAGTCGATCCTGACGTCGCGCTGGGGCGAGGGCGGCTTCGCGCAGAACTGGGCGGACGCAGCATGCCGATCCGACCGTTGCTCGGAAAACAACACAAGGGCGAATTCCGGGCGGAATATATCTTCGAGTCTGCCAGGCTCGGATTGAACCCCGGACAGCGCGTCTGCTACTGGGCCGAAGCCGACGACAACAAGCAGCCGAAACACGGCCATGCAGAAACCCAGCGGCGGTGGGTGAACAGTGTCGAACAGAAGGGAGAAGGGGGAAGGGAGAAGGGGGAAGGAAGTGAGGAACAGCAGGGCGAAGGACAACAGGGTGAAAGGCAGCAGGGCGAAGGACAACAAGGTGAAGGGCAGAATGGTGAAGGGCAACAGGGCGAAGGACAACAGGGCGAAGAACAACAAAGTTTAGCCGCCGCGTCCACGCGGCGTGATTCCCAGCAACAAGGCGAAGGGCAGCAGGGAAAACAACAGCAAGATCGCAGCAAATCGCCAAGCATCAGCCCGAAACAGTCGGACGCCCAAGGCGATACCACAGGCGACCGCTCCGGCGAAGGTGAAGAAGGTGGAGGGCAACAATCGCCGCAAGCCGGCAAGGGCACGCCAGGCTCACACACCGAAGCCGACCGGGGCGGCTCGCAAGGTGAACAACAAGGCGAAGGACAGACCGGAACACGGGCCGGTGAACAAAGCGAAACCGATCGGCAAACCGGCAGTACTGCAAAACGACCCGGCGGAGAGTCCGGCGGCGGAAGCCGGAGCAGCCGACCGGACGACTCGCCCGGCGGAACGCCGCAGCAAAATCCAACCGACGGCGGACGGCCCGGCCGGCGGACCTCCGACGGACCGACCGCACGCGGCTCGGGCAATCCGACCACCGGCGGCCGGCCGGGCGACCAGGGCGACGACGGCTTGCAACAGCCGCCGACCAAGGAACCCGGCGGCGAGAACGCAAACCTGGAATATGCTCGAAAGGTGACGGACCTGGCGCTGGAACACCTACGCGACCAACTGAACGAGGAAGAATCCGAGTTGCTGAAACAACTCGGCTGGACGGCCGACGAAGCGCGCCGGTTCATTACACGTTGGGAGCAATTGAAGCGAAACGCCGGCCGTAGCGACGCCACCGGCGATCGGGCACGTCGCCGGCTGGCCGAAGCGCTAAAAAGCCTCGGGCTTCGCGGCGGCAGCACGGAACTTCGCGGCGGCGGCACGCGACCAGATCGGCTCGATAGTCTCCGCGAGTCGGGCCGTTTCGATCCGCCGCCCGACTGGGCCGAGCACATCCGCGAGTTCTACCGCGGTCGGGCCGCCGGCCGGTAAAGCGGCTGCCGTTCCGCTCTGGCGTTCCGAGATGACGTCTGATGAATTTGATTTCGGTCTCATTCAAACGGCCGTCGGCGAATTGGGAAACACAGCGGATTTTGACACACTGGATGCAAGAATTGCCGAGCTTCTCGGGGAATAGCCCGGCCGTCATGTTCGCTCACCTGGCACCACTAGGTAAACGGATTCACGATCAATACGCCATCGATCTCTTGTCCGTCGTAGAAATCTTCGGAATACATCGTTCGAACCCCGCCGCGAATGCAACCCGCAACGATCAAGGCATCCCAATATTGCAAGTCGAGTCGTTTTTGAAGATCGCACGTGATATCCCACAACTCATGATCGGGAAAAAGCACTACGTCGGACATAGCACGCATCTCGGCCAGGGCATCCCATGCCTGCCGGCGTGTGAAACCGAACGGCTCAAGTTTTCGGGCTGCTGCCACAAACTCACAGCCCACCTGCCACAACAAGGCCATCGGCTCAAGATTCGCGATTAAATCTTGCGACTTCTGTCGTTTATGTTCATCGCGGACATCGTGGCTGTATATCCAGATGTTCGTATCAATGGCGTTCATGAAGCTCAGCGCGAGATGGGTACTTGTCGGAGGAACAGAATGATGAAGCCCGGGCATGTTTCAGAAACTGCTCTCTGGCAGTCTTTCGTTTTTCGTCGTCCAGATGGTCCGGCAACATCACAATGGCTTCGACTTGATCGCCCTTGCGACAAGGGAGGTTTGCGACGTGGAGTTCCCCGTCGGTTTCGACGACCGTCTTGATTCGGATGCTGTTCACTGCAAACTCCCCAAGGTTGGCAAAAAATCCGCCATTAACGCATCATACAATGGCACGATACACAATTTTCGCCGCCACTTTGCTATTTTACCACCGCGTGCTGCTGCAGAGCAACCGTCATCCCAGCAGAATTTTAGAACGTGTTTTGAAATAGCTTATCGGTCTTCAATGGGTGCCACTGCTGGCTTGTCCAGCAGTGTTTCTTGGGGAGATACATTTCGCACTGCTGGACAAGCCAGCAGTGGCACCCATTTCAAAACACGTTCTTACGGAATAGCCGCCGCTGCACCGACCCAGGCGCCGCCCTCGAACAATGCGGCGCGGATGCTAAGCGGCAGCGGATCGAGCATGTATGGGGCGCAACTGCCCGGGCGATAGTAGCCCAGCGTGTACATGCACTCGCGCGGCGGCGTCAGACCCATCTTGTAAGGCAGCACCGGAACGGTAAGGAAGAAGTGGCCGCCGGAGATTACCGGTTGGAGGAACGGTCCCCACGAGTGACCGTAGCGTTCCAGGTGCACGTCCTCGAAGTACAGCGGCTTGTGGCACAACCCGGAGGCCTTCCACATGAACCGAGTGGGCGCCCAGACACGCGGCTCGAACGTCTTCTCGCCCAGTGAGCATTCCTTGGGGACATCGCCGTCCTCGGCCTTGATGTTGATCGTCAGCTCGTCGATCGGTTTGATGTCATCCGGCGAGGGGCATTTATCGATCAGATCGACACGACCCTTGGCAAGCGAGCCTTCCAATGTGTCGTCTTTGATGCCGGGGATGAACGTGTCGGGCGGCAGTCCGGTGTCCGGCTGCACGTCCGGACGGTCGTCCAGCGGTGGAAGTTTATCGTCATCAGAATCGCCCGGCAGCGAATCGAGCGGGACATTAGTCGGCGAATCGGATTCCAGCTTCTTAAGCACGTCGTCGATGAGCACCGGCTTGTATGGTTTGGTCGTGGCATCGCTATCGCCGAACGGATCGTCGAACGGATCGGTCTGTTTAAGCTGGGCGGTTCTCACCCTGGAAGTCGAACGTGTCCGGGCGACGTGTCGTGTCGCCACAACCTCGTCGTCGCGCGGTACGGTCGGCCGGTATGGGAGCCACTTGAGCTTTCCGGTGGGCGAGATGCCTGAAATACCCGTATCGGTGGCGGTATAGTTGGTGCTGTGCACCACTGGTTTTCCCGCAGACTTCGGCGTCCAACCGTCGTTTGCAGCGGTGGTATTTGTCAACCATGCGACTGACAGTACGGCGAGTATTGCTATGGCAAGCGGTGTGGCCCGGCCGCAATATCCCCCGCACGCAGTGCGGGGGCGTTTGATACCGGCCACCGACTGACCACTGATCACTGACCACTGGTCATCACGATCCGTCGCCGGCGGCGTATTCCGTACTGTAATTCGGTGCTTCCTGCGTAATACTGATGTCATGAGGATGACTCTCCCGCACACTGGCTGGTGAGACCTGGAGGAACCGCGATTGAGTGCGCAATTCCTCGATGGTTTTAGTTCCACAATATCCCATTCCGGCTCGCAGCCCGCCTACGAGCTGATAAATAAACGCTCCTAGCGGTCCTTTGTAAGGCACGCGTCCTTCCACACCCTCTGGGACCAGTTTATCCGGTCCTGCGTCGGCCCCGCCTTGTCGGTAGCGTTCGCTGGAGCCTTTGACCATGGCCCCCAATGATCCCATTCCTCGATAAACCTTAAATGTTCTGCCTTGGTATAGGATTCTGTTGCCGGGGCTTTCTTCCAACCCGGCCAAAAGTCCTCCGATCATAGCCACCTGTGCACCGGCCGCAATCGCCTTTGTCAAGTCGCCGGAGTAGCGGATACCTCCATCGGCGATGACTGATACATGGCTGTCTTTGGCGGCCTGGGCAACTTGGTAAATCGCCGTAATCTGCGGAACACCAACGCCTGAAATCACCCTGGTAGTGCAGATCGACCCCGGGCCGATTCCGACCTTCACCGCATCGGCCCCTGCGGCGATCAGATCACTGCATCCCTCGGCGGTCGCCACGTTTCCGGCCACCACGTCGATATCACACTTTGCCTTAATTCTCCTAACTGTCTCGATGACGTTTACCGAATGCCCGTGGGCACTGTCGACCACCAACACGTCCACGTCTTGTGCGATGAGTTTTTCTGCACGGTCGTAGTCGTGAACGCCGACGGCGGCTCCTGCTCTTAGCCTCCCTTGCCCATCTTTACAGGCATTGGGGAAGCGACGCATCATATCGATGTCTTTGATCGTAATGAGTCCCGTCAGTCTGAAGTTTTCGTCAACCAGCAAAAGCTTCTCCACCTTTTTTTCCATTAAAATCTTCTCAGCTTCCTCAAGCGTTACATTTCCTGTAGCCGTTACAAGGTGTTCCCGAGTCATCACGTCCCTGATCGGCAGCCCGGAATCCTCCAGGAACCGGAGGTCGCGGCGGGTGAGAATCCCCTCGAGGTGGCCGTTGGCGGTGGTAATCGGCAGCCCGGAGACGTTGTACTGGTTCATTATCTCGCGGGCACGTCCGACCGTCTCCTCCGACGGGAGCGTCTCGGGGTTGAAGATAATGCCGTTGGCGCTGCGTTTGACCTTTTCGACCTCTTCGGCCTGGTGTTCGATCGACATATTCTTATGAATCACGCCGATTCCACCCTCCAGCGCCAGGGCGATCGCCATTGCGGCCTCGGTGACCGTATCCATCGGCGAACTGAGCACCGGGATATTCAGACTGATCCGCCTCGTAAGCCGAGTGCCGACGTCCGCCTCTGCCGGCACAACGCCGCTGTATCGCGGTTCCAGCAGCACGTCGTCGAAGGTAAGCCCCTGATATTTGACGATTTTTTCTTCTTGCATGGCGTGGGATACTCCGCTGGTGAAAGAATAATCCAATTATTATGCCCTTTTTTGGGTGAATTGCAATGAGCGGCTTTACAATAGCTGAATGCTATCGCGGCCTGCGAAATCGTGGCGGCGTCGGCCGGCGTCGGCCGAAGATGCCGGTGCGATCGATCTCCGGCTCCAGTCCGTAATCGAGCAGTTCGAGCGTGCTGCGTCGGATCACCCGGCCGGTCGTATCGAGTTCCTTCGAGCTGTGTGCGATTATTCCGCCCGGCACGGTCGTCGATGTTCGGGTCCACGTGGAGATCGATCCTTTGGGATGTTTCTGCACCGCCTTGACAAAGCTCGTGCTTTTGATTTCCGCCAAGACCTTGCACGGCATGTTTTGCGCCACCACGTCGACCGACGTCTCGCTGAGTTTTTTGCCTTCCATATCGGTGGTCACACTCTTGCGTTTGAGAATGTACGGCGAGACGGTCGGCGAGTAGTAGACGTTGGTCACGGTTTTGTTGTTATTGCCGGAGAATTCGAGTTGCACGACCTTGCACGTGATCTTTTGATCTTCGACGGCGACCTGCGAGGTTCCCGACTCCTTGAACTTCAGCTTCTGCCCGACCATTTCTCCATGGAATCCCTGCTTGACGATTTGCGGATCGGGATAGAACTGTTTTCCGGCAACTTCTACACAGACAGCCACGTCCAGCGTCACTCCGTCCTCCTCGACTTGCACCAGCGTGGTTTTGGTTTCGGTGACGCTGGTGCTGGCGACGAGGCCTTTATCGTCGAGCGTTTCGGTCACCACTCGCACCAGCTTCCACGCACCCGGCTTGAAGGCTCCCCAAGGGTGGTGCTGTGGAGAGATTCCAGTGTCTTGGGAAAGGCAAATGCAGGGGTAGATGCCTACGGCCAGCAGAAACACCAGAGTTTTAACTTGAAACTTCTGCATTATAAATAGGGGCCAGGGGCCAGGGGCCAGAGATTAAGAACCTGAGACTAATCACAACAATGTAGCCTAAAGTGAACGGGTATGTGTGCCTTGCAAGACAGTCTGTTCCGGTTATGCAAAATATCACAAAGATATATGACCAATTATAACGGGTGTAAACGAGAAAGCATCGCCCGGGCCTCCGCAGCAGGGTCGCTTGACGTTGTAATAGCACCGCCGAGGGATACCCTGCTGAAACCGGTTGCGAGCACCTCGGGCAGGTTCTCACGTGTAATACCACCTATGGCGAATGCCGGCAGCCGAATCTCGGCCGATACCACCCGCAATAACTCCAAGCCAGGGAATCGATCAAACTGCTTTGTGTCGGAGGGGAACGTCGGGCCGACGCCGATGTAGCCGGCGCCGTCAAGGACCGCCTGTCGTGCCTGTTCAATCGAATGGGTAGATACGCCCACCAACGCATCCGGGCCGACAATCGTACGGGCGTCCTTCACCGAAAGCTCCTCTTGACCGACGTGGACCCCGTCGGCCCGGCTCAGCACGGCCAGGTCCGCCCGATCGTTCATGATAAACAACGTATCGCTACGGCCTGTCAACTCGCGCAGCCGTCGGGCACGCTCTAATAACCGTCGATCTTCAAGCCGCTTGTCGCGGAGTTGGAGCACGTGCACCCCGGCATCGATCAGCGATCGGGCAAATTGCTCGAATTCCTCCATCGACCGGCGACCGTCGATCAGCACGTACAGCCTTGCCCGATTGAGGCGTTCAAGACTCGTTCGTGTAATTTCGACCGCACGTTGCAAGGTGTAACTCCTGTAGCGTAGCTGCTTTAACTGGGCAGCTAGATCGGCATCGAGCAGCTTGCAGAACTCTTCCAGGCTGCGCATCGCCTCTTGAAGCCTGGCGAAATTGGCGGCCAGCACCTCGGCGGCCCCTTCGCGGCGATCTTCCCGATCGGTTGTCAACGTGGCGCCGACGTCCGAGAGTGTTTCGCGTGCCGCCAGGCGATGCTTGGTCGCAATTCGACCTAATACAGCGGCCAGATCGTGACGCAATTCCTTGCACAAACCGGTCAGGTGACGGTCGTCGAGCACGAAACGGACGTAATCCTCCGCCGCTCGGAGTCCCTCACCGGCCCGGTTTGCCGCCGCGTCGATCACACGCAGGACGCCGATCTGCTGCGGGGGCGCCAAGTCGCAAGCGGCTGTGTTGTGCATGATTTATCCTTACCAGATGCATATTTGTCCCCTAAGTTTCCCAGATAATCGAAAGCGTTGCAATCGGATACCGCCTTGATTCGGCCTGTTTTAGGAGTTACAATTTCCTGGCATGAAGATGCCGATTGCAACATACTTGTGGCCGGGGCTGCCGCAACTTTGGGTGCATGGCGGTTGGCCTGCCTTGGTGGTGAGTATTATAGCCGCCGGGGGGGTGAACCTGGCGCTGCTGTGCACCTTCGGATGGACCGAACTGATAGGACCGAATATACGTACGGCGTTGTGGGCGGTTCTGGCGGTCACGTGGGTTGCTGCGGCAGGGTATTCGGTTTTGTACGGTCGCCGGGCAGTGACGTGCCGGCCGACTGATCCGGCTGGTGATGCGTTCGCCGAAGCGACGGAATATTACCTTAAGGGAGATTATTTTCAGGCGGAACGCCTGCTCGGCGAACTGCTCGGACGCGACCACCGCGATCTGGACGCCCGGCTGATGCTGGCCACCTTGATGCGGCATACCGGCCGATCCGATGAGGCGGCCGAGCAACTCGATTTCCTCGTACGGCTTGAAGGCGCCGAAAAGTGGGAATTGGAAATACGACGAGAACGGGAACTCATAAACGGTATACCATAAACGGAGAACACCATGTACGAACGTTTTACCGACCGTGCCAGAAAGGTCATGCAACTTGCCAACCAGGAGGCGCAGCGGTTCAATCACGAATATATCGGCACCGAACACATGCTGCTGGGCCTGATTAAGGAAGGCAGCGGTGTGGCGGCAAACGTACTGAAAAACCTCGACGTTGATTTAAGGAAGATTCGGCTCGAAGTCGAAAAGCTCGTCCAGAGCGGCCCTGACATGGTCACCATGGGCAAGCTCCCGCAAACACCCCGCGCAAAAAAGGTCATCGAGTACTCGATGGAAGAGGCCCGAAGCCTGAACCACAACTACGTCGGCACCGAGCACATCCTGCTTGGCCTGCTGCGCGAGCAGGAGGGCGTCGCCGCACAGGTGCTTATGAACCTGGGGCTAAGACTCGAAGAGGTCCGCGAGGAGGTGCTGAACCTGCTGGGCCATGGCATGGAGGGCGAAGGGCCTGGGCGGTCCGGAGGCCCCGGCGGATCGGGCGAGACGCAACGAAGCGGGAAATCCAAAACGCCCGCTCTGGACAGCTTCGGCCGTGACCTGACCGAACTGGCCAAGCAGGGAAAACTCGATCCGGTTATCGGACGTGAGAAAGAGATCGAGCGGACCATGCAAATCCTCAGCCGCCGGACGAAAAACAATCCCGTGCTGCTCGGAGAAGCCGGAGTCGGAAAGACTGCGATCGTCGAAGGATTCGCACAACAGGTGGTCGAAGGCAACGTGCCCGAGTTGCTGGTCGATCGGCGTATCGTCGTGCTCGATCTGGCAATGATGGTCGCCGGGACGAAGTACCGCGGACAGTTCGAGGAGCGGATCAAGGCGGTAATGAACGAGGTCCGCCGGGCGAAGAACACCATCTTGTTCATCGACGAGTTGCACACTCTGGTCGGCGCCGGCGGCGCGGAAGGGGCAATCGACGCCAGCAACGTGCTGAAGCCCGCACTGTCTCGAGGTGAAATACAGTGCATCGGCGCCACTACGCTGGACGAGTACCGAAAGTACATCGAGAAAGACAGTGCGTTGGACCGCCGGTTCCAGATTGTGATGGTCGAGCCGTCCACCAAGGCCGAGACGGTCAAAATCCTCCGAGGGTTGCGCGACCGCTACGAGCAGCACCACCACGTGCAGATTACCGACGATGCGGTCGAGGCGGCAGTGGAGCTTTCGGCTCGTTACATCACCGGCCGGTGCTTGCCGGATAAGGCCATCGACGTGATCGACGAGGCGGGCGCCAGAATCCACCTGAAGTCGATGACACGTCCGCCGGACCTGAAAGAAATCGACCAGGAAGTTGAGGACCTGAACAGGGAAAAAGAGGGGGCGGTAGCCAACCAGGACTTTGAAAAAGCCGCCGCGCTGCGCGACCGGACCGATAAACTCAAGGCGAAAAAACAGACCATCACCAATCAGTGGCGAGAGAAGTCGCGCCAGACCGACGGCGTGGTTGATGAGGACGTTATCGCCGAAGTGATTTCCAAAATCACCGGTGTGCCGCTAACGCGGCTGAGCACCGAGGATTCGATGCGGCTGATGCAGATGGAGGACGACCTGCACAAACGGGTGATCAGCCAGGACGAAGCGATCAAGTCGATCTCGAAGGCGGTGCGCCGCAGCCGCAGCGGGCTGAAAGACCCCAAACGGCCCACCGGCTGCTTCATCTTCGCCGGGCCGACCGGCGTGGGCAAGTCGCTGCTGGCAAAGGCGCTGGCCGAGTTCATGTTCGGCGAGGAAGACGCCATTATCCAGATCGACATGAGCGAGTACATGGAAAAGCACAACGTCAGCCGGCTGATCGGGGCGCCCCCGGGATACGTTGGCTTCGAGGAAGGCGGCCAGCTTACCGAAAAAATCCGACGCCGACCCTACGCCGTAGTGCTGCTGGACGAGATCGAAAAGGCTCACCCAGACGTGTTCAACATGTTGCTGCAAGTGATGGAAGAGGGGCGGCTGACCGACAGCTTCGGCCGGAACGTTGATTTCCGAAACTCCATCGTCATTATGACGACCAACGCCGGTGCGGACGCCATCAAGAACGAATCGGCCTTCGGGTTCCAAAAGCCCGACGACGACGCGTCGTACGAAAACATGAAGAACCGAGTGCAGGAACAGATCGAAAAGGTCTTTCGGCCGGAGTTCCTCAACCGTGTGGACGACGTGATCGTGTTCCGTCACCTGACCAACGACGACCTGGTCGAGGTAATCGACCTGGAACTGGCCAAGGTCCGCGATCGGTTGTTGGAGCGCGGGCTGGAACTGGTGCTGTCCGAGGATGCCAAAAAGTTCCTTGTCAAGAAGGGCAGCAACCTCGACTTCGGCGCCAGGCCGCTGCGCCGCGCAATCGAAAACTTCGTCGAGGACCCACTCTCCGAGGAGTTGCTCAAGGGTGAGTTCCAAGGCATGGACACCATCACGGTCAGCGCCAAGGAGGTCGGCGGTAAGAAGCAACTGGTCTTCGAAGGCTCGGCAACCGAGCCACCGGCCGAGGAGCCGCCTCAACCGGTCGCCGCCGCTGCCGAAGGCGAAGGTATTTAGCACCCATATTATTTAGCCCCCGGTGAATACACCGGGGGCGAACGGTGAATGGCCACATATATGTAGGGGCGAACGGTGAATAGCCGCATACACCCGCAACTACAAGCCCCCGGTGTATTCACCGGGGGCTAAATACACCGGGGCCAGATTGCCTATATTGCGCCGGCAACCAAATCCAATTAACCGGCAGACTTCACTCAAGCCGTACCGTTGCCACGACGAAGTAACATTAGTGGTACTGTATCTTACATTTAGCCCCCGGTGAATACACCGGGGGCGAACGCATACACCCGCAACTACAAGCCCCCGGTGAATACACCGGGGGCTAAATGTGAGTTTTTATGGCCGTCGATTCCGAATTTGCCCACGGGCCGTTGCAAAAGGCGGCCGAGGTGATCGCCGATCTGGGCGAGTTGGTCATTGATTGGATAATCGCGTTGGGCAACTTCTCGATATTTACAGGAAGAACAGCTCGCTGGCTCTTCACCCGACCGCCCGGCAAAGGGACCATACTGCCGAACTTCTACCAGATCGGCGTGTTGAGTCTGCCGGTGGTCGCACTGACCGGCACGTTCATCGGCATGGTGTTGGTCGTGCAGAGCTACGTACAATTCCGGATGCTTAACATAGAGACACGGCTCGGGGCGGTGATAAACATGTCGCTGGTCCGCGAGCTTGGGCCGGTTCTGGCCGCCACGATGTTGGCCGGCCGGGTCGGCAGCTCCATGGCCGCCGAGTTGGGCACCATGCGGGTGACCGAGCAGATCGACGCACTGAGCAGCATGGGCGCAAATCCGATCCACTACCTGGTCGTGCCGCGGTTTCTGGGCTGTTTGCTGTTGGTCCCGGCGCTTACGATCATGGCCGATTTCATGGGAGTGGCCGGTGCGTTCTGTTACGCCGTGCTTCTGCTGGGGATTGATTCGCACCATTACCTGGTGAATTCGGAACAATTCGTGGGCAATTTCGACCTGTTTGTCGGCGTGTTCAAGAGCCTGTTTTTCGGCGCCGCCATTGCGCTGATCGGCTGCTATCGCGGATTCCATTGCGATCCGGGTGCAGAGGGCGTCGGCCGGGCCGCCACCACCGCATTCGTCTATTCCTTCGTGATGATCTTGTTGCTCGACCTGCTGCTGGGCATCATGCTCGACGGGGTATACTACTCGTTCTGGCCGAACGCGCCGAAAATTATCGGTTGAAACGATCATGGTTACCTCCGCCACAAACACGATCGGGAACGACGCACCGCTGGTGCTGCTGGAGGGATTGGGTATGGACTTCGGCCGCCAGCGTGTGCTGCGCGATATCAGCATTGGTGTCGATCGGGGTCAAACGCTGGCGATTATCGGCGAGAGCGGCTGCGGAAAGACCGTGCTGCTGAAAACGATCATCGGCCTGCTGCCGCCGACGCGTGGAAGCGTATGCTTCGACGGCAAAAACCTTGCCGGGCTGAACGAACGTGGGCTTACACAGCAGCGTATCCGATTCGGGTTCCTCTTTCAGCAAGCCGCGCTGTTCGACAGCATGACGGTGGCCCAAAACATCGCCTTCCCGTTGCGACAGCACACCGCCAAAAGCGAGTTGGAAATCGGGAATATCGTCACGGAACGTCTGGCCGAGGTCGGGCTGTCGGAAGACATCGTGCGAAAAAAACCGGCCGAACTGTCCGGCGGAATGCGCAAACGAGTCGGCCTGGCCAGGGCGCTGGCCATGGAACCGGAAATCATCCTGTACGACGAACCGACCACCGGGTTGGACCCAATCATGGGCGATGTCATCAACGAGCTTATCGTCAGCACGCGGCGGAAACACCCGGTCACAAGCGTGGTGGTCACGCACGATATGCGGACCGCACGAAAGGTGGCCGACCGGATCGTAATGCTCTATCCGTTGGAACGGCTGCGAGACGACGAGCCGCAAATCTTATACGACGGGTCGCCCGAGCAGATCGACAACGCCCGGGATGATCGCGTCCGGCAGTTCGTCCACGGCGAGGCTGGTCAGAGGATCATGGAAATGCGAAAATCCAACGGGAGTTAAACCATGGACGAACGACTTATGCAATTCCGCGTCGGCATGATGGTCTTCGCTTCGTTGATCATCACGGCCACCCTGGTTATGTGGTTCGGCGAATTGCCTACTCTCGTCCATGACGACTATACCATCGAGATCGTCTTCGACAGTGCGCCGGGCGTGACCGAAGACACGCCGGTGCGCAAGAGCGGAATCTTCATCGGCCGGGTAACGAAAGTTGCCTTCGCCAAGGACGCGGAAGGCCGCGAGGATACCCGCGTGGTGGTCACCGCCGCCATCCAGGCGAAACGAAAGCTCTATCACAACGAAATCTGTTACGTCCAGTCGAACCTGCTGGGCGACGCATCGCTGGAGTTCATCCGCTCGGACGACCCGAACTTGTCCACCGCGCCGATCCTGTACGGTGATAAGCTGAAAGGCCGACTAAAGGTGAGTCCAATGTCGTTGGTCGAGAACTGGGAGGATCGTATCTCGGACGTGATGGGCACGGTGAACACGGCCGGCAAGGCGTTGACCACCGCCAGCGAGGATTTGGGTACGGCCGCCAAAAAAGTCGTCAGCCTGTTGGACGAGCATAAAGAAGACATCGACAACGCCATCGCCCAGGCGGCAACGCTCACCGACAGCGTAAACAACATCATTGGCGACCCGGAGATACAAGCCAAACTACGTCAGGCCGTGCAAGACCTGCCTGATACGCTCAACCAGATGAGAGACACGATGACTCTGGCGAAAGTGAACCTCGAGAACCTCAGGAATTTCACCGAACCGCTGGGAACGGAAGGCAAGCAGCGCGTCGATCAAATCTTTCGCGCCGCCGACCAACTCGAGACGCTCATGACGCAAATGGCATTGTTCAGCCAGAAACTCAACAGCCGGGAAGGCTCGTTGGCGATGCTTATCGAAGACCGGCAGTTGTACTGTCGCCTGAACCGCGCTGCGCGAAACATCGACGAGTTGACCCGGCAACTCAAACCGATTGTGGCCGACGCCCGCGTCTTCTCCGATAAAATCGCACGGCACCCGGAACTGCTCGGGGTGCGCGGCGCAATGCAACGCAACCCTGGCATAAAGTAGCCGCTTGCGGCTTAGCAATGCCTACCTTCCACTTGTCGGCAGCGGATAAAGCGGCTGACTGCCGATCCCGGATGGGGTCGGAATTACCTCGGGGCCGCTCGGCACTGAAACCGAAGATACGCCGCCGGTCGCATGCACACCGCGACGCAACTGCTCGGCGCGCCCCAACAACTGCTCTGTGGGAACGACCATCTGCGGGGTCAATTGGTAGGAGAACGTCCGCCGGTCGCGAATCTCGCCGGGCACGATGTTCTCGGTCACGAAATCCAGCGGCGGAATCTGGTACCACGGCGGCGGCACGGTCTGCATGACGGTGAGCGTTTGGTAGCCGTCTTTCACCAGTCGAATCTTCCGCTGGCCGTAGTAGAGGAAATTCGTCGAGATCGGCGTGGTCCCGATCTCGTAGTCGTCTACGTAGACCATCGCGCCGGGCGGGTTGCTGCGGATGGTCATCCGTCGCTGCACGCAACCGACCGTGCAGAGGCAAACCGCCAGGGTGAGTGCAATCCTCGTAGGAAATTTCATTTGACTTGGCCAAATTGATTGAAATGTGGGGCGAAGTATAGTAATCCGTTCGGAAAATTCATAGGCCAAAACTAAGTAGGGGTCAGGGGCCAGGGAAGAGAGAAGAGAGAAGAGAGAAGAGGGAAGAGGGAAGAGAGAAGAGAGAAGAAGATACTACCTGGTCCCTGGTCCCTGGCCCCTGGTCCCTGGTCCCCTGGCTGGCCGCTTCAACGATTCGCAGCTATAATAGGTAGTTCAAGGTGCTAGCAACCCCTGCTTACGTGTAATAGAGCCATACCTAACATGGTGTAATCCGGCAGGTTATATGAGCAGCCGAATCCCGAATCCCGAACCCCGAACCCCGAACCCCGATTCCCAAACGGCCAATTGGGATCACTGCCTGAAACATGCCGCGCTGAGCGACGTGGGATTGCGACGCGCCAACAACCAGGATTCCATGGCCGTTGTCCTGGCCGGAAACCAGGATAACTGGCGACGGCGTGGGCACCTGTTCATAGTGGCCGACGGGATGGGCGCCCATGCTGCCGGCGAACTTGCCAGCAAACTCGCCACCGATACCATTGCGTTGACATATCCTAAGCTGCTGGAGAAATCACCGCCGGAGGCCATCCTGACGGCCGTCCAGAGCGCCAACGCACAAATCCACAGTCGCGGGCAGGCCAACCTCGACTTCAAGGGAATGGGCACCACGTGCACGACGCTATTATTGCTGCCACAGGGAGTACTGCTGGCGCACGCCGGCGACAGCCGTGCATACCGACTCCGCGGCGAACGACTCGAACAGATGACCTTCGACCATAGCCTGGTCTGGGAAATGCGTGCCTCCGGACAGATTATCGACGATCAGGTGCTCGATAACATTCCCAAAAACGTCATCACCAGATCGCTAGGCCCAAACGCACAGGTCAAGGTTGACCTGGAAGGACCGTTCCCAATTAAATTGGGTGATACGTTTTTGTTGTGCAGCGACGGGCTGTCAGGTCAGGTTACGGACGAGGAAATAGGGACGATTCTCGGTTGCCTTCCGCCGACCGAGGCGGTCCAGGTGCTTGTCGACCTGGCGAATTTGCGCGGCGGACCGGACAACATCACGGTAATCGTAGTCCGGGTAACCGGCCCTCAGGTGGCCCACTCGCACGGCTCCCAGACAGATACAGCATCCGGTCCGGCAAACACCCAGCCGGTCAACCCGCTGCTCTGGACGCTGCTTGGAGTGTCGGCTTTGGCGGCACTTGGTGCTGCCGTCATGGAGTATTGGATATGGACGTTGGTCTGTCTGGCCGTATCGGTGGTCCTCGGCGTGGTGGCGTTGGTTCAACGTTATGGCACCTCGGAACCGGCGGTCCAGTTCGGCGGCCGGCCGCTTGGAAAAGGCCCATATACTGCTTGCGACTGTTCGGCCAATCGGGAGTTCGTAGACCGGACAACCGAAATTGTCGATCAGTTGCGAGATACTGCCATGAAAGAGGGCTGGAAAACGGACTGGAACCGGTTGGATAGCCTTTTAGATCGTGCAGGTGTCGCGGAGCAAGCCGGCGATTACCGTCGGGCGGTAGGCGACCGCTTCCGTGCGATCAGCCTTATGATGGCACAGTTGAAGCATCAACACGACGGGTGAGAGTTGAGCCGTGCCACGGCTGTTTCAGCCGTGTGTGGTGCTGGTTGACATCCTGCGGCAATTATCACGGCCGTAGCACATTTGTGATTCGTGGTGCTACGGCTGTTTCAGCCGTGGTAAATGTGTGTACTATAAGATCAACGGGTCCATTTCAATACGACCAGACTTGTCTCCTTCCCAAAATCTTGCACTTGACCAGAGCCAATCCGTCGTGTTGTCGACGAGCCCTCGTCGTACAGGGTTCGCGTGGATATAGTCGATCACTTCATAGACAGATTGATCATCCCGCAAGTTCTCATCGTACCCTCCACCGGGCAACCAAAACCTGAATACTATTTTTCGTCCTTTGGTTGTAGTCAGTCGAGACAACCAAACCGTGTTATTTGTATCAGTTAGATACTGTTTTGCTTGTACAGACACCGGTCGCTTCAAAGCAGCTAATATATGGTGCATCTTATACGTTTCACGACGTGGATGAATCAGAAGGTGTATGTGTTCCGGCATAATAACATATGCCCACAGATCGAAATCAAATTTTATCCGAGCTTCCCCAATCGCATCGATTACCCACTGTCGCGAACGATCCTTTGACAACAGCGGGAGTCGTTCATGACACGAATAGGTCACGAAGTGAGTGTCTCCCGGATCGTTGTAAGTTACCTTGCGTTTGTGGTGCAGATGCATCATGTAACAGAGTTTATCACATTTGTGATCCGCTGTGCCACGGCTGTTTCAGCCGTTTGTGGTGCTGGTTGACATCCTGTGGCAATCATCACGGCCGACACGGCCGTGGCACACATTACCCAGTCCGCCCAAGCCTCCTGTTTTGCGGTCTGTTTGCACTTCATCTTGCAACGATCCGGCACTTGGTGGTACACTCCCGACGCTAAAATGTGCTGCTGCTGTTCCGCCCGATCAATTGCGCGACAAGGAGGTCGCCTGTGTTCTCGAAGAGGCCTATTCGGGTCAAGCTGCTAATAGGTCTGGGCCTGTTGGTGTTGATGGTGGTGATTCTCTCCGGTAGTGGTCTGTACACGATGTACGCCTATCGGGAGTTGGCCAAGATACTCAGTTGGCGCGTGGTCGAGTTGCCTGTAGCGGCCGAGTTAAGCCGGCAGGTGGGAGACCTGCGTATCACCTTGAGCGAGCTTCACGGTTTGCGGGCGGCCGCGTTTCAACATGCCGAGCTGGATGATCCCGATTACGTACCGTTGCAGGCATGGATGGTGCGCGACCAGTTCCGCACCAAATTGGAGCAGCTCGAGGGTACGCTTGACCAGTATCGCGGCATGTTGGAGCACCCGGTATGCAACGACTTGCGCATCGCCGACAACCGGCTCGAGCGTGAAACCGTCCGCGAGATCGAAGCCGCATTGCTGCGAGTCCGACAGGCGAACCGAGACGAGGACTGGATACTGGACGACCTGAAGATCGGTCGGCTCGATGCCGAGTTGGAAAACCTGCAATCGCTCGCCACGGAACTTCCAGGTTACTTGCACGAGAAGCTGGGCGGGTTTGCAGACGAGGTGCGTGGACAATACCGTGCATTGATCGTGGGCACCTGGGTTACCAGCATACTGGCCACTTTGACGTTCGCGTTGTTTATCAGGCTGTTTTACCAATGGATATTCCAACCGCTTCGGGTGCTGATCGACGGGTCGCGCCGTGTGGCCGCCGGGGAGTTCGGCTACCGCATACATCTGGACACCGACGACGAGATGTCGGAACTGTCCGAAGCGATGAACGACATGACCACCCGATTTCAGGATATCCGCGACGACCTGGACGCCCAAGTGCGCGAGCGGACCAAGCAGGTAGTCCGCAGCGAGCAGCTTGCCAGCGTCGGGTTCCTTGCAGCAGGCGTGGCGCACGAGATCAACAACCCGCTGGCCTCGATCGCCATGTGCGCCGAGTCGCTTCAGGGGCGGGTCGGCGAGCTGCTCGACCGCGACAACCCCGACCACGCCGTTGTGGGCAACTACTTGCAGATGGTCCAGGACGAGGCGTTCCGGTGCAAGGAGATTACCGAGAAGCTGCTGGACTTTTCCAGGATCGGCAAGGCCGACCGTCGGTGTATTGATCTGTGCGAATTGGTGCAGTGCGTGATCGACATGGCAGGTCATCTGGGCAAGTACCAGCACAGGCAGATCGAATTCGTACGCAACGGGCAAATTACCGCGTCGGTCAACTGCCAGGAAATCAAGCAGGTTGTGCTGAACCTGTTGACCAATGCGTTGGACAGCGTCGAGGACGACGGCAGCGTGCGGATAGCGCTGACCACTCGCGACTGTTTCGCCGAGTTGACGTTTGTAGACGACGGTTGCGGCATTGAGCCGGACGTGATCGAGCACGTCTTCGAGCCGTTTTTCACCCGACGCAGGGCAGGGCAGGGGACCGGGCTGGGACTGTCGATCAGCTACCGAATCGTCGCCGACCACGGTGGAACAATTCAGGCACAAAGCGACGGGGTAGGGCAGGGGGCCACTTTCAGAGTGCGATTGCCGATAGCCGACGCCAACAAGAAAATCGAGAAGCGGGGACCAGGGATCAGGGACCAGGGGCCAGAGGTTTTATGCAAAATGTTTTCCGGCACCTGACCCATAGCCCCTGGCCCCTAGCCCCTGACTACAAGGAGACAAACCATCAGCACCAAAACCCACAAACGATTGAAACTGCTGTTCGCCGACGATGAAAAGTCGCTCCAGGAACTTATGCGGCAGGAGTTGCCACGCATGGGGCACGAAGTTACCGTCTGCTGCGACGGTGAAACCGCAGCCGCCGCCTTGGAACGAAATACCTACGATTGCATCCTGGTCGACCTGAACATGCCCGGCATGGACGGCATCGAGGTGATCGCACGTGCAAAGCAACTCTCGCCCGACACCGAGGCCATCGTGCTGACCGGACACTCGTCGTTGCCGACCGCCATAGCCGCGCTGCGGCACGGGGCGTTCGATTACCTGACAAAGCCGTGCAAGCTGGTCGAGTTGGAATCTCTCCTGTTGCGCGTGGCCGAGCGACGTGAACTTACCAACAAGTACCGCGCACTAAAGAAACGGCTGGAACGCATCGAGGGCACCTCCGAGCTTATCGGTGGCTCGGACGGAATGCGGCGAGTGCGTAAACTCATCGCCAAGGTCGCACCGACCGATTCCACCGTGCTTATATTCGGAGAAACCGGCACCGGCAAGGAGCTGGTCGCCCGGGCGGTGCACGATCGGAGCCTGCGATCGGAGATGCCGCTGGTGCCGATCAATTGCGGTGCGCTGCCGGAGAACCTTATCGAGAGCGAGTTGTTCGGGCACCGTCGCGGTGCGTTTACCGGCGCGGATGAACACCGCACCGGGCTGTTCGAGGTGGCCGACGGCGGGACGCTTTTCCTGGACGAGATCGGCGAGTTGCCCCGAGCCATGCAGGCCAAGCTGCTGCGGTTCCTCGAAAGCGGCGAGATTCGGCGTGTCGGCGATAACAAGCCGTTTACCTGCAACGTCCGGGTAGTTTGTGCGACCAACCGCCGACTCGACGAGATGGTCGCTGCCGGCGAGTTCCGCGAGGACCTGTGGTTTCGGATAAACACGTTCGAGATAGCAATCCCGCCGCTGCGCGATCGGCTGGACGACATAGAACCTCTGGCCCGACACCTTGCCGCGCGGTTCGGCGCCGCGGCCGGCGCCGATGACGAAGTCTTCACTCCCGAGGCACTCGACGCGCTTATGGAGCACGCCTGGCCGGGCAACGTCCGCGAACTGGCCAACGTTATCGAGCACGCGATGATACTGTGCGACGACGGACCGATTGCACTGGAACACCTGCCGCAGCGGTTCACATCGCTGCGAATGCCCACGCCTGGGCTGAAATCGACCGCACCGCGCAGCCTGCGCGAACTCGAAATGCAGGCTATCTACGACGCACTGGACCGTCACGCCGGCAGCAAGCCCAAGGCGGCCGAAGAACTGGGCATCAGCCTGAAGACGCTCTACAATAAGCTCAACCAGGCAGTGCCGCTGGGTAAGACCGCGTAGACGAGGTCTCATGCAAAGTCGCCAAGCCGCAAAGCAACAAATCCGTTTAGCCGCTGGTGCTCGCCCAGCGCGTTGGTGTCGGGGCACCCGGTGTGGACATGGTATCAGGCATCGAGAATTGACTGCCACCTGCCGATTGGCTATGATGTAGGTGGTAGGGTGTGCGAGACTGAGAAACGAACGATGGGTAAAGAAAAGCTACAACGTGTTACGAGGGCCGGGAATCTTAGCCCGGAAGAAGTGGCCAGAGACGAGGAAATTCGCCGCAAGGTGCAGGAAGAGTTTCCGCCGGCTTGTACTTTGTCGCCTCAAGCACCGGACTCACTTAGCGAAATGCTGAAACGGGCCATTCGGGAAAGCGACCGGTCAATCCAGGATATTTCCAAGGACGCCGGAGTCTCGCAGGTTATGGTTACAGCGTTTCTCTCCGGCCGGCGCGATATCAACACGACCACGGCAGACAAGCTGGCAAATGTGCTGGGGCTGAAACTGAAAGTCGGTTAAGGCACGTAGGATAGGTGGTAAGCGGCAGGTAGGTTTACCATGGCGGCTCGGTGAAGCGTGGCTTAGTCTCGGCAGGTTTGTCGGCAGAGGGCTTCATGCTCGGTGTTCCGATTTCTTCGACCCATACCTCGGCGGGCTCGTGACTGCTGATATCCAAATAGTACACTCCCGGGCCTTCGTGTACTATCGATGAATCATCTGATTTGGAATCGATGCCGGTAACAATTTCACCATCTTCGCTATAACCCCCGATGCTTAAAAAATCAGTGGTGCTCCAAGAGATTCGCCATTTCCGTGAGTCGATACTGAAGGTGTCTGTTGTCTTGCTCCCGTTCACTTGCCACGATTTAACAGGCACCCATTGCAGCAGGTTTTTCGTCGGTTGTTTATCGGTCGGTTGCTCTCCAGCGGCCATCATATCGGCGAACAGTTTTTGGTCGATTACTTTTGAGGCAGGCACCCCCAAATCCCCCATCATTGCGTCGATCTCCGCGATGGTCAGTCGCGGCCAGGATGGTCCTCGATGCCCGCCGGCGACTTTTGTTGCACCCTTTGCCGATGTAAAAACGGCGTTTCCCTTGTCGCCAATTTCTAGCGACCACCACACCCCGGGTTTGTGGTAATTGACGGTATCTCCATACACACCGCTGGTTTCGGTTGCCGCAAAAACCAACTCAACCACGTGCTGCTTGCCAAGCTCAGATCCGACGGCTGGCGGATCATAGGTGAACGCCGACCCCACCGATAGCTTCTCGGCGTAAAACTCCAGCGACTCTGCGAACTGGCGGCGTATCCTGTCCGGCATGGGAGCGACCGTCACCAACATCCCTCTATGAATCGACCTGCGGCGGGCAAGACAAATGCAGTTGAGAAAAACCTTCAACCGCCGTTGTTCTGCATCGGTTAGTTTTCGCGCCTTGCCAACCGCTAACACCCGCCGGTGCAGGTGGCTTGCCGCTTGGTCCAGGTCGGCGACTTGTCCCGGCCGAAACAACAGCGTTGTAACCAAGTCTTCTACGGTTTCGCCCGGAATGCCCGTCCCCACCACGCACTCGATCAATATCTTGCCTTCTCCCGGCACGAACATGTCGAGGTGTGCGTAGGACGGCTCGCCCAAAATGCAATCGATCGACCAGTGATTTTGTGAATGCCACGCACCGGCCGCGTGCAACCTGGTGGCGAACCGGTGGAACGGCGTTCCGGGTCCAAGCCGCTCGGGAATTGTCCGCAGCAGCCCCCAGTCGACCGGCGTTTGGGTTCGAGGATCGGGGTTCGGCGGCGGCGGTTGTGGCTCCGCGTCTGCCTTGAGCGGTTCGTTTTGCTCGATGGTCGGCGCCCTATCGGTCAGTGCGGCGACCAGCAGTCCCAGCATCAATCCGACGGCAAGACAACACATTCCGAAGATCGCAGCACCGATTTTACTTCCGAACATCATTTTCTCTTTCGCACAAAACCACCAACGGCCATCGCGGCGTTTACATCCCGCCTGGCCTGGACATTGACCGGCCCTTACCTTTCACGGCTTTTGTTTCGTTGTCCGAATAGATCGCCACCACTTAGCGACTTCATTGTCTGAAGTCGCCAGATGTTTCTGAATCTCGGTGCGGATTTGCGATTTGGTTAATCCTTATAAACCACCATTCGGTTTTTATTGAGAGATTCGAGGAAATATGGATTTTTGATCGCGCGGGCCATTACTAGATCGATCGGCCGATCGAACAACGCTTGAAGCGATTCCAACAAACCGAAATATGCGTCGGCGTATTGGCCGGGTTCCAGCGGAAGAAATTCCACAAGGAAGTCGAGATCGCTGGATTCAGAGTCAAAACGTCCCTGTGTGGCCGAGCCGAACAATTCAAGCCGTGCAATATGATGCCGTGCGCACAATTGCTCCAAGGCATGGCGTTTTTTTTCGATCAGGTCAAGCACAACACCGGTCCCACTGGTCCCATCGGGTTATTGTACCATAACGTTTTCGCATTGGTAACATTCTCACCAGGACGGCCTTATCACACTTTCCGCACCACGCCGACCAGCACGCCGGCGATCCGGGCGTTTTTCGCGTAGATCGGCTTCATCCGGGCGTTGGCCGGCTCTAGGCGAATGCGGTTTTTCTCCGGGAACCAGCGTTTTAGCGTGGCTTCGTTCTCGTCGGTCAGGGCGACGACAATTTGCCCCCTTCGGGCGGTGCGCTGTTTGCGGACGATCACGTAGTCGCCGTCGGCAATCTGGTCGTCGATCATCGAATCGCCGTTTACGTGGAGCACGAACATGTTTTTGCTGGTCGGGTTGAACATTGCATTGAAATCGACCCGTTCGTCTTGTTCGACGGCCTCGTGCAGCACACCGGCGGCGATTCGTCCGGCCAGCGGCAGGCCGTGTTCTTCCTCCGGTTCTGCCTTCAGCCGGATTGCCCGAGACAGGTTCGGCTCGCGGGAGATCAGCCCTTTCTTTTCCAGTGCTTTCAGGTGGCAAACCACTCCGTTTGGCGAGCTGATGCTGAAGCGAGTGCCGATCTCGCGGACGGTCGGGCCGTAGCCTCGGTTGCGAATCTTATCGCGGATGAAGTTGTAAACAGCCTTTTGCCGCTTGGTAACGTTTTCGAACAATTCCATGGTAACCCCCATAAAGTAGTGTGTTTCGGTAAAACAGATATAGCCCCTGCAACGGTTGCCATGGACAATCGTACAATATACGTGTGTACATAGTCAAGGGGGGTATTGCATTGTTACCGTATTTTGTCCATAATAATATAGGTAAAAGAATCGTCGGGGCGTTTTCGGGGCGTTTTGTCACGATAGGAGGTGTGCCCATGCGATTTGCAGATTTTTTCGGTTCTTTGACGATAACCTGCCTGATCGTCACGGTCTGTTGTCTGGGGCTGACCGGATGTGGGTCGAAAGAAAAGTCGGAGACCACCCCGTCACGATACTACAATTTAATCGTTAAACCGATCCGGATTGTTGAGGAGAAAGATCCGTTGTCGCACCTGGACGGCCAATTGCTCACCGGCTCGCCATACGTGTACGCGAGCGATCCCAGTCAACAAGATACGACACCCGTTCCCTCCTATAACGTAGATTTACCTAGGTAAGGTAAATTAAGGTATCCGGGAATTATCAACTGTAAAGCCGCGACCATTGGTTGCGGTTGTTCGGATTATCGGCTCGTTGCCGGGCGATCCGCGACCAATGGTCGCGGTTTTGCATCGCAATTGAGCGGTTGAATTCCCGGACTCGGTCGAGTAAACGGTATCCATGCGATTTGCTTCCCACCTGCTGTTGTCGTCCATCTGCCATGTATTAGTGATAGTTTGCCTTTTGGTTCTTGCCGGATGCGATGCGAAGAAGGACGACTTGGCGCCTGTACTAAATGAACTAATGCTCGATGAACTAATGTCCGGCAAGGCATCGCACAATGATAAAGCCATAGACAAACACCCGTTCGGCATCGGCGGCAACCCGGGAATGATCGGCGAGATTACCGACGACGGGACCGATTCGCTGAAAAAGATGCTTGAAGATGAAGGAGTAACGTCGTTCGGTGAAGCCGGATCGTCTAAGAATTATTCGCCCGGCGACTCCTGCATAGGCGCCGGGTTGACCGAAGACTCTCTGAATAACCAACCTTCCGGCTTTTCTCCAACCGGCATCATGCCGCTTGAGAGCTTGCAAGGAACCGGCGGTTCATTACAGTTGGACGGCATTATCGAACCGGATGGTTAGGGGCGACCAATAAATAACTGTCGGTTTTCTTGTGGGAGGCGTCTCCGACGGCGACAAACGTGTAGCAATTTACTGTCGCTGACTTCAGTCCTGCACTTTCTGAAAAAACAGCGATAATTGGTATACACTAAAAAAGGCTCCTCCATCATGCTGCGGTTTCAAAACAAGCCGCACAATGGAGGAGCCAAGGATGGTAAGTTCGAAATGTTGTTGGGAATCTTCCGAACAGTGGTCTCAGTGGAGCGAGTGGCTCGCCGCAGGTTTGCATGCCCGCAACCGTTGGCGATTGCCCGTGCTGTTGTTGGGCATCTTGTTCGCCAGCGGACGTCGCACCGTCACCATTTGGCTGCGAGCCGCCGGCATCAGCGACGACTTTCAAGACTATTATTATCTCCTTGCGGCGGTGGGACGCAAGGCCAAATCGATCGCGACCCGATTGGTGGTGTTGATTTTGCGGACCTTGCCCATGTCCGAGCGTTTGCT
>DAOWNK010000302.1 GCA_030642635.1 Pirellulales bacterium | reverse complement strand
GAGAGTTTGTGAATAAATTGATTTCTCGGGAAAATGCCGTTTTCTTTAAGCACGAAAATGTATGATTTCGTCTCCGTAGGATAGCGCCGATGTCAAATCGAAGGTTTTTGAAACCCGAATTCGATGTGGTTTTGATTTATTCACAAACTCTGAGTGGAGCGGGGCGTCGGTTTCGACGTTTTATCATTTGGCCCGAGCCGTGGGTTTTTCGCTTACGGCCGGGACCGCCGGCGTTGCTCCTGACCGCCGTAGCGAAGGCAGACGCGCCAGTGACGGCGGGTTGAAGATTGACCGGACCAAAGGCACGTACCACTTCCATTATGCGACCACGCTGGAACACCTTTTCTAGGCCAGTCAAGAGGCGGTCAGGAAGAAGTTGCGTCCCGGTATATTCACACGACGATCGGGCGTTTTTCGCGGTGGCGAGAAACGAGGAAGCTGCCGTGTGGCTATCACGTAGGGGTGGGGCTTCAATCTATGTCGGTTTACAGGCTCGGCTGACGGAACTGTTGGACAGATCAACTCGGGTAGCTCCAACCTTTTACCTGGAATGTATCGCTCGGAAGCGACCATTGAATTGGCTACATCGGAGATTGCACCGAGAGATGCTGTCCGGGCCCCTCGAAACTCAAAAGGACGCTCCTGATGGGCGCACAGGCATAGCGGAAGGTGGCCGGACAGTTCCTGTGTCAGCTTCACTGCATTCGACGTTCTTTCTCCTTTGGCTCAGTGCGCTGTGCTCTCGCAGCGGCGCATGTTTTCTCGTGCTATACTCGATTCGGACTGGGCGGAGGATAGGGCAACGGTGGGAACCGACCCGAGCGCCGACCCAGTGGCCGAGACCGGAGATGGGGCGGCACGCTTCGCCCCTCTCCTTTTTCTATCTCCGGGATCGGCACCAATGCGGTAAATCCCGGGGGGTTCGGGGGGCTGGCCCCCTGAATCGAAAAAATCGTCTCTTTCGCTGTTCATACCTTCGATGCCTCGACCCGGGTAACTTTCTGTATTGTTTGAAGCGATCTGCGCACTTGCGATCTTCCCGGAAACAGCCGCCATGCTTCAAACGGCTCGTCACGAACGGCCACCCCGTACAGGGCCAACGCCAGTCGGCGGGCAACACCGATCAACGCTCCCTTGCCACGATCGCCGTCCCTTGCCTTCTTCGCTTCGTACCATCGCCTCACGTCGGGATCTCGGGTCGCTCGCATTGCTGCGAAGTACAGCCAACGGCGAACGATCGCCTTGGCCTGACGCTCGATCACTTCGTTGCCTTGCGCCAAACCTTCCAACTTCCGCCGGGCCTTTTGCGTTTCACGATAAGCCGACAACGCCGATGCGGCGTACTGCTGTATTCGCTTCACGTCCTGAACGCTCTGGCGAACGCCGAATGTCTCCTTCGCCGACTGGAGCACCTTCTCGATCTTCGCCGTAGTCAACGGACGTCGGCCCCACTCGACAAGTCGGCTTGTCGCCGCCGAGTCCTGGGCGAGCTTCGCCGGACCGCCGTAGTGGACCAAAGTTCTCAGCAACGTTACGGACGTCAAATCCAACAGTCGTGTGACTTCCGGCCAATGCCGCGCCAGCAAGGATTCAAGTCGTCCAATCCACAACATCTGGATGCTCTGTTGGGCGTCCAACCAGTCCGCCCAGTAGGCCATCTCTGCATCGCTCTTGACCTTGCTTTGATACGGCCAGGGCCACGATTTCCCCAAGGCCGCCAGCTCCGCCACAATCGCCGCGTCCTTCCCGTCGTGTTTGGAAGGCACGCCGTCGAATATCTCCGCATAATCACTGGCCGCCTTCCCGCCGACACGCTGTATATCCAGGGCCACGTCCGTCAAGGTCTGCCGCAAGGCGTCGCCGTAGGTTCCCGTCGATTCCATGGCTACCATCATAGGCCGCTCTCCCGCCATATTCCGCAAAAGCTGAACCAACCACCCGATCTCCGACGGATTCTGCACCTTCCACGGACGCTCAAAGGTTCCGTCAGACCAGCGAACGACCGCGAAAATCTCCAGTTTCCCGATGTCCAGTCCGACCGTCACCGCCCCGGCCGGCCCGGATTCCAACACCTTCGACAACACAACCTTCTTGATATCACTGGCTCGATACGCTCTTTTCTTACGCATGGGACTACCTCCTACTCGCAGGGTTCAGGGTATGGTTTGCCAAATACCCAACCCTACAACTGTCGAGGCGTCCCCTTCTTCCCTCAGCTAGATTTAGCTGTCCGTCTTTCTTGTACTATAGCCAACTCCGAAAATCCTGCGACGAAGCCGCATCATGGGCTGGGGTCTACGTTTCCGATTACATTTGCTCTTCTCTACCGGTTATGCGTTTGTGCTCTTCGATTTGTTGGCGGAATCGATCTTGTCGTCCTGCGTCGCAAGAGCCTTGCAACGCGGCGATTGGATTCATCTCTGCGCAGTCACCGGACGTGGCGGTCGCTGTGCCGACACGTGTACTCCGGGCTGAATAAAACCTTGTTCGCATCGGTCGGGCCGAATTCACGCTGTCGCGATCACCAACCGGCGGGCCATAGCGACGTTGGCCTTGGCATTGCCGATACGTTTGATCAGTTTCTGTCGCGTGGCTTCTTGTTTGGCGTCGGAGTGACACAACGTCAACGCGGCCTGGCAAATCGCCCAGCGTAGAGCAACCGAGCCGGCCTTGGTGATGTTGCCCGACTGGGTTCGGCCGGCCGATTCTTTCAGGTCGGCGGTCAGTCCGGACCAGAACTCCAGCGTGTCGGCGTTGGGGAAACGGTCGAAGGGGCCGATCTCCGCCGCAATGATGCAGCCCCAGATATCGCCGATACCCGGCACGCTTTGGAGAATATCCATGATCGGGGCGAAACGCTTCGAGCGGGAGGCCTTGATAATGGCATGACGCAAGGGAGCACGCTGGAGTTCCACCAATTGGATCAACTCGGTGAAATTGGCGAAGGCCCGGCGCTGGACCGGCTTGAGCCGATGCCCATGGGCCAACAGCCATCGTTGGGCCGAAGCCCCGTCGAACTTCGGACCACGAAGATTGGCCGCCAGAAGCAGCGATTTCATGTAACGTTTGGTGCGAGACAGGACGATGGAGAGCTGACGCCAGTGCCGGCCGAGCTTGCGGAGTTGCATCAGTTCGTCGTCGGCGATGAACCACTCGACGAAGCCCACTGCCTCGACGGCCATCTGGCAAGGACGCGGCAGGGCCCGCAGCCAGGCCTCGATCTTGCCAACACTCTTGGTGCTGATCTTCAGCCTTGCGAGCACCTCGCCTCGCGGGCTAACTGCCGTCAAGGTGACGGTCTCCTTGTGCAAGTCAACGCCGACGAACGACTGGTAAGCTACAATAGTTTCGGACATGATAAATGTCTCCGTGTTAGGGGTCGAAAAATGAGGAACACACAGCGGAAGTATACCTTCCGCCGGCCCCTACACGGTTTTACGTTAGTAGAATTGTTGGTCGTAATCACGATCATCGGCATGTTGATGGCGTTGCTAATGCCGGCCGTACAGGCTGCACGTGAGGCTGCAAGG
>DAOWNK010000290.1 GCA_030642635.1 Pirellulales bacterium | reverse complement strand
TGGCCTCTGGATGCTTTTGAGCATGCTTCGAGTGTTGGAAAACTACGACGTTGAACATATTCGCTATCTCGCTCAGCACATGCTAGCCGACGTCCGTGCCGGCCCCGCTTGTGCTAGCAAACTTGTGTAGATACTAATGGCTAAATGCGGGGGGCAGCCGCTTGCGGGTTAGCAACTCTTTGTGGGCGAATTACATCCCCTCGCCGCCGAGTTTCGCCTGTAACGCCGCGTCCTTTGCGGCGACCTTTTCGGTAAGCTTCTGCTTGAACTCGGATAGTTTTTCCTGTAGACGGCCGTCGGCCAATGCCAGTATCTCAACGGCCAGCAGCCCGGCGTTCCTCGCCCCGCCCGTGCCGACCCCCACGGTGGCCACCGGCACGTCGCCGGGCATCTGCACGGTCGACAGCAGCGAGTCCAGGCCGCCTTGCACATCAGTCGGCACTGGTATGCCGACCACCGGCAGCGTGGTGTGCGATGCGACGACCCCGGCCAGGTGCGCCGCGCCGCCGGCCGCCGCAATTATCACCTTCAAGCCACGCGCCGCAGCCGTCGTGGCATATTGGCGTACGACCTCGGGCGTGCGATGGGCGCTCATTACCCGGGTTTCATACGCTACGCCAAACTCCTCCAACGCGGCGGCCACTGAGCGTATCTTCGGCCAGTCGCTGTCGCTGCCCATAACGATACCCACCAGTGGGGCATTGCTGTCCGGCATGGTTGTGTTCCTTTTGTGCATTTAGCCCCGGGTGAACACACCCGGGGTTATGGTGAAAAACTCTTGCCCGCCGTGTATTCACGGCGGGCTAAATGGGACACTCAAATCGTGAGTTGTACGGCAAATCGAACGTTTCGGCAACCGCCCGATTGGTAACCTCACCCTCGTAGATGTTGATCGCCCGGGCGATCGGCGGCAACTCCTTGGCAGCATTTGATATGCCGCGGTCGGCAATTTGCAGCGCCCAGGGCAGCGTGACGTTGCACAAGGCGAACGTGCTGGTCCGTCCCACCGCGCCGGGCATGTTCGCCACGCAGTAGTGGACAACCTCGTCGATGATATAGGTCGGATCGCTATGCGTGGTAGGCCGGCTGGTGGCCACGCAACCGCCCTGATCTACCGCCACGTCGACAATCACGCTGCCCGGCTTCATCAGTTTCAGGTCTTCCCGCTCGACCAACTGCGGCGCCTTGGCGCCCGGCACCAGCACCGAGCCGACTACCAGGTCGGACCGCTTGAGTTGCTCGCGGATGGTGAGCCGGTCGCTGAACAACACGGTAACGTTTGCCGGCATGACGTCGTCGAGGTATCGGAGCCGGTCCATATTGATGTCCAGCATAACGACGTGGGCGCCGAACCCGGCGGCTATCTTGGCGGCATTTGCCCCGACCACACCGCCGCCGAGGATGGCAATGTGCGCCGGCTCGACACCCGGTACGCCTCCCAGCAGAATTCCGCGTCCCATCTGCGGTCGTTCGAGGTATTTTGCACCTTCCTGGATACTCATCCGCCCGGCCACTTCGCTCATTGGTGTAAGCAGCGGCAGCCTTCCCTTGCCGTCGCCGAGCGTTTCGTAAGCCACGGCCGTGCAGCCGGCGCCCAACACTCCTTCGGTCAATTGCCGGTCGGCGGCGAAATGAAAGTACGTGAAGACGATCTGGCCGGGTTTCATGCACGTCAACTCGGCCGGCTGCGGCTCCTTGACCTTGACGATCATCTCGGCCCGGGCGTAAAGTTCGTCCGCCTCGGCAATCATCTCGGCGCCGTGGTCCAGATAATCGTGGTCGGCCAAGCCGGAGCCAAGCCCTGCACCGGTCTGGACTATCACTTTGTGCCCGGCCCGGGTGAATTCCTCGGCCCCGACCGGCAACAGTCCCACGCGATACTCGTCTTTTTTGATTTCTTTAGGCACTCCGATAATCATGAACTTGCTCCTGTAGTATAAAGTGAAGTTATTTTCCCAACTTTCCGTCGATCTCGTTCCGCTCGTCGCTGCTTTCGCGATTGCGCAGGTAGAGCTTAATGGGCACCTCGCCAAAATCGAGCCGGTCGCGGAACACGCCCAGCAGATACCGCTTATACTGTGCCGAGAGTGCCTGCGGATTGTTGCAAAACAGCACGATGGTGGGCGCCTGTGTGCCGACCTGCGTGGCGTAGTAGATTTTCGGCCGGCGGTTGCGATAAAGCGGCGGAGGACTGTGCTTCAATGCCGCTCGGACCAGCTTGTTCAGCCGCGAGGTCGGCACCCGGCTGCACGACTGTTTGAAAAGCATCTGGGAATGGTTGAGCATCGCCTTGACGTTCTTGCCGGACTGGCCGGTGATAAACGCGATCGGCACGTGCCACATCGTGCGGAAGGTGTCGCGCAGGTACGTCACCCACTTCTCGGTCGGCATGCTCTTGGCCAGCAGATCCCACTTGTTGACCACGAAGATGCACGGTTTGTACTCCTGTGCGATGTAGTCGCACAGTTGTTTGTCGACTTTGCTGATCCGCTGCGTGGCGTCGAAAAACAGCAGCACCACGTCGGCACGCCTGATGCTCCGCTGTGCCCTGTGCGTGCTGTAAAAATCGACGTTGGTCGATACGCTCTTTTTGCGTCGAAAGCCTGGCGTGTCGATCGCCAGGAACGGCAGACCGTCCAACTCGAACCTCACGTCTACACTGTCGCGTGTGGTGCCGGGCACCTCGCTTGTGATCATCCGCTCAGAGTTGACCAGCGTGTTGACCAACGTGCTCTTGCCGGTATTCCGACGGCCGACGATGGCCACCTTCATTACGGCGTCTTTCGCCGGTGATTCATCGTCGGAGTCGTCCGGCAGACGCTCGGTTATGGCGCGGAGCAATTGTGCCCTCCGACGGTTTTGCGTGGCACTGACTGCGATCACCTTGCGGCCAAGGCGATAGAACTCGTCGGCCTGTGAGTCGAGTTGTTCGGTGTCGGTCTTGTTGGCCACGCACAAGACCGGTGCGGTGACGTAGCGGAGCCGCTTGCCCACCTCCTTATCCAGCGGCACCGGTCCGTCGCGGGTATCGACCACAAACAGTATCACGTCGGCCGAGTCGATCGCCAACTCGATCTGTTCCTCGATATGCTCGGTCAGGCCGTCGGAGTCCTCGATCCCCATACCGCCGGTATCGACCAGCTCTACAAAGCGGCCGTGCAGCTCCAGCAGGTGGGTTACCCGATCTCGCGTCACACCGGACATCTGGTCTACAATGGCGATCCGCCGCCCGCACAACCAGTTAAACACGCTCGACTTGCCCACATTGGGCCGACCGACGATGACAACCTTGGGAATGCCCATTCGACCTCTCACACGTAGCAGAAACGTTCCCCCCTATAATAGTATGTGTGGTGCGTGAGCACCAGTACCGTTCGTGGATTAGCATTGTAGGGTGCGTGAAACGCACCAATTCCATATCCTCGTTCCGAATTGGTTCAGGTGCGTTCTACGCACCCTACAAATACTTTCCAAACAACCCTATACTACCGGAATGACAACACAAAATACACAGGACTCGGCCGCACGCGCGGTGACGCAACGGTTGCAAAGTCTGCACCGCGCCGGGGTGACACACCTGGGCAGGGTTAAGTGTGACACATTGGCCGACATCGCCCGAGAAGTAGCCGCCTGCACTCGCTGCGCAGCGCTGGCCAGGTCTCGTACTCAAACCGTCTTCGGTGCGGGCAACCCGCACGCACGGCTGGTCTTCTGCGGCGAGGCGCCCGGCGCCGACGAAGATCGCCAAGGTATCCCGTTCGTCGGCCGGGCGGGAAAACTGCTGAACGACATTATCCAAAAAGGCAT
>DAOWNK010000316.1 GCA_030642635.1 Pirellulales bacterium | reverse complement strand
TTACGACAGGCACTCCAGGCAGTGAAGGCTGGGGGTTGGGCTACGACACCAGGTCGGGGAGAGTCTGCTTCGATTTTGTGACCTACGGGATCATATCGCATCAGTTTACCTCGTTCCCGGTGTCGGAGGACACTTGGGTATACGTGGTTGTCGTCTTCGACCGGGACAACAACGTGAGCCTGTATTTGAACGGTCGACACAGAGAGACAATATCGAGCAACAATGCCGCAAAGCCGGTAAAGAACCAGCACTCTCTGCTGCTCGGCGGAACCGACGTTGAGCCGTGGGAGGGCGGCCTGGACGAAGTTGCGATTTACGATCGCGCGCTCAGCCCCAGAGAGATCGCCCTACACTATGCGGCAAGATTCACCACGCCGAACCGGCCGGAGCCTGATGATAAACAACCAATCGAAACACCACAAAACCCATAGGAGGCCAAGTATGACGTGAGTGACGTGTGTAGGGTGGGTCGAGCGGAGCGAGGCCCACCGGAGATTTTACTGTTTACCAAAGGTGGGCCTCGCTCCGCTCGACCAAGCCCACTATTGGACTATTGAGTTTGAGTAAATCCTTTTTTCACAACACAGGAGAACGATTATGTTTATGTTCAATGTAAATCGACAGGCTGTTCTGACAGTCGTAACACTGTCCATCGTGACGGTGTTGTTCGGTATGGTCGGCATGGTGCAGGCAGAGGTCGTGCAGCCGTATGCCAACGATTCCGACACCGCACTGCTGTACCATCTGAACGAGACGACCGGCAGCTACAGCAGCAATGCAAGCGATCACTTCATCGACGATTCGTCTGGAAGTGGTCAGCACATGAGAACCATGACCGGCAACTCAACTAATTCACCCTTCCAGGGCGTTTCCGGGCCGAACGGGCTGGGCGCTGCCGCCACCATATCAAGCACCAAGAGGATGTTCCGTGTAGACGCCGCGGCTGTAACGGTGTTGGATACCGAAACGTTTACAATCGAGGCGTGGATCCGAAATCCAGGCGTTAGTTTCGACGGCGTTTTTCGGGCAGATGGCGATGAGGGTGGTAGTTACCCGCTTCTACAGTTTGGCGTAAAAGACGACGATAAACTGATGTTAGGAGTTCGGGACTCGGCGGGAAATTACGATGCCCTTACATCCACCGTTGCACTATCGTTCGTGACGGATAGGTGGTACCACGTGGCCGTAACTTATAACGGCGACGGCACGGGCAACGATAGCCAGGTGAAGTTCTACTGCGACCCGGTGACCGATTTGGGTGCATCGAGTCGGGCAGGTACCCAATTGGGTAGCACCATAACAAGTGACGACCTCCTGGATTTTACCACTACTGGTAACATTTATGTCGGGGATTGGAACTGCGCCCATTGCCTCGACGGCGATATCGACGAGGTGCGTTACTCGAACGTGGTCCGCGACACTTTCAACTTGGCAGCCGTGCCCGAGCCGGGGTCGCTGAGCCTGCTTGCCGCCGGAGGGTTTGCCGCGCTGCTGATGTTGTACCGCCGGAGGAGGAAAGTATGATTTAGAATTTCAGTAGTTCGTAGTGACCCGATTTATCGGGTCTGCCGGCGAAAGACCGCATGAATGCGGTCACTACAAACCTGAGCCACACGGGTTTCAATCCCGTGTGGCTCAAGGGATCGTTGTATGCAATCACAAAGAAAAAGCGGTTTCACACTCGTAGAACTTTTGGTTGTGATCGCTATCATCGGCATCTTGATCTCGATGCTGCTGCCGGCGGTTCAGGCGGCCCGCGAAGCTGCGCGAAGGATACAGTGCAGCAACAACATCAAGCAGGTTGCATTGGCAATGCACGGCTACCACACTACACACGGCCGATTGCCTGTAGGTGCTTACGGATGCTGCTGGGGCACCTGGATGGTGGCCGTGTTGCCGTACCTGGAGCATCAGACCTTGTTCGATATGTACAACCCCAACGAAAAGTACGGCGATAGCACCTACCGTTACTGCGGCTCAGAAAACCTGCCGGTAACAACCAAGTGGATATCGAGTTGCCTGTGTCCAAGCGACGGAGCCGACCGATCTACTTGCCCGTCTTGGATCGACGTGACCAGCCACAACTACGCGGTGAACTACGGCAACACGGGCTTCGTCCACGTAGAGACCGGGTTTTACTCGGATGCCGTATCGACCTTGGGTGATGTTACGTTCCACGGCGCCCCGTTCTCGCAGCGTGGCGGGCCGGATATCGAGCCGTTGGCCGCCCGGTTTGCGGATATCCGTGACAGGCTGAGCAATACGCTTATGCTGGCCGAGGTGGTCCAGGGCCGCGGTGACGACCTGCGTGGGTTCACCTGGTGGGGCAGCGCCGCCGGTTTTACGACTTACCTGCCGCCGAACTCGTCGCAGGGCGACGTGATGTATCACTCCAGTGTGTGCATTCCCGAGGGCAACCCGCCATGCACCGCCGGCGGCACCGCCGAGCAGCCGCTTACAATGGCATCCCGCAGCAAACATCCCGGAGGGGTGAACGCAGCACTGTGCGACGGTTCCGTGCGGTTCGTCTCCGACAATGTTGCGTTGGATACCTGGCGGGAGTTGAGCACCACGTGCGGCGGAGAAGTGATTCGGGAGTTCTGATTTGTAGAAAACAGGATCGGTTATGCAATATCGAAAGTTCTGCCCGCTGTGTTTTGTCCTGCTGTTATCGTGCGTTTTGTTCGGTTGCGGTTCGGGCAATCCACTCGGCCGGTTGGCCGTCTCGGGCAAGGTTATGCTGGACGGCGAGCCGCTGGAGTGCGGCTCGATCGAGTTCGCTCCGCGTCAACACACCGGCGTCGGCAGCGGTGCTGTGATTACCAACGGCAACTATTCAATTCCCACCCAAAAAGGACTGCCGCCGGGTAAATATCTTGTGCGGATATTTTCCACGGAGGAAGGTGCCAACCGGTCCCTTCCCGCCCAACCGGCCGAGCCGGGAACCTATCGGCCCAGCGTCGAACGCATCCCGCCGAAATATAACACCCAGAGCGATCAGGTTGTTGAAGTGACCGCCGACGGGTCGAACCGGTTCGACTTTGACGTTGTGACTAACGAATGAAAAAGCCGCTTGCGGCTTAGCAGT
>DAOWNK010000163.1 GCA_030642635.1 Pirellulales bacterium | reverse complement strand
CGAGTATTCCAGCAGGTCTTCGATCAGTCGGTTCATGCGTGCGGCGCCGCCGATGACATGGGAAAGATATTCGTTGGCCTCTGTGTCAAGCCGATTCTCATACTCTTCCTGTAGTAACTGGCAGTAACCGGAGATGGTCAGCAGCGGCGATCGCAGATCGTGGGCAACAATGGATGCGAAATCTTCGAGTTCACGGTTACTTCGAGCAAGTTCCTCGGTTCGTTGGGTAACTGCGTCCTCCAAGGTCGAAGCATAACGGTCGACGCGTTCGCGGCACGCAGGATATACGTAACGCAGCAATGCTCTGGGGTCGCTCAGTTTCTCGACGTAAGCAAACGCACCAAGGTTCATTGCTTCTTTTACCGAGTCGTAGGAAGTGGCACCGGTGTTAATGATTACGCGAATCTCGTCGTCGATCTTGCGGATTCTCTTCAGCAACCTGCTGCCGCCAAGCTCCGGCAAACGCAAATCGATCACCGCCACGTCGAAATCACGTTGTTGGACATGCTCCAACCCTTCGTCAGACGAGGCACAACCGATCACGTTGAACCCTTCCGAGCGGAGGATGTTGCACAGCAAGTGCAATTCGCTCTGGCTGTCTTCCACAACCAGGATTCGTGAAAAGTGTTTAGGAGACATGGTCTGCACCCCAGTAAGTTCTTGGAATTTCTCCAAACATATTATTCTAAT
This sequence comes from Pirellulales bacterium, assembly GCA_030642635.1. Lineage (GTDB taxonomy): Bacteria > Planctomycetota > Planctomycetia > Pirellulales > Thermoguttaceae > DAOWNK01. The sequence goes on along the minus strand of DAOWNK010000163.1, from coordinate 6,600 downwards.
AAATTTCCCCAAAACATGTCCAGATGGTTTTCAGGAAAGTTTCGCAAAATTTGCCGCGTGAAGCAGAATACCACTTCTTTTTCTCGATCCGGCTGCTTATAATTCCATTGTCGGGTGAGTTCACGTCATCTTAATTCCTTCTCTCATACTCCTTTAGGGGGCAAGGCAAGTGAAAGAGCAAACTCGTGAACAGCCGGAAATTCTCGCCGCGGCCGAAAAGCAAATGCAGACCTGGGTAATGAACCAGGAGGTCGAAGCAAGGTCGCTGCACACAAAGGAAGTGCGTCAATTAGCCGGCCAGGTGCAAGCCTACGTCGCCATATCGCGCCAGTCGGGTGCCGGCGGGAGCGAAATTGCCCAACTGGTAGGACAAAAACTCGGCTGGGAGGTCTTCGACAAAGACCTGGTAGACCGCATTGCCAACCGCTTCCAACTCTCCCGCGTAATGCTGGAATTGGTTGACGAAACCCAAAGCAACTGGGTCTACGACGTGCTTGGGACATGGATGGATCGCAATATCATCCCTCACGAAAAATATGTCGCACACCTGGGCCGAATCGTGTTGGCAGTGGTGCGAAACCAAAATTGCGTTATGGTAGGGCGTGGAGTGCAGTTCCTACTGCCGCGAAAAAACGGCTTGGCCGTCAGGCTCATCGCTTCGCAGAAGTATCGCATCGAGCAAATCACCCGACGCATGAAACTCAACAACGCCGAGGCCAAACGCTTCATCCAGGAGACCGATCGCGGCCGTGGCGAGTTCGTCCGGCGATACTTCCATCGCGATATCGACGACCCACATCTCTACGATCTGGTGATCAACGTTGAGCAACTCGGGGTCGATGCCGCAATCGATCTGATCACTGCGGCGATTCCATCACTGCGAAATTGAATCCTACCATAAAGCCGCGACCGATGGTCGCGCCAATGTCGGTAGTTTAACAATGTTGGGCGCGACCACCGCAAAGCGGCTTTATTGGCCGATTACAAACGGCGTCGGTGTGAATCCGATCAGGATGAACGCCAGTGTGAGCCAGCCGAGCACGTGACGTGCGGTGCCCAGCGGCATGTTGTCGTCGGCGGTCGGCGGGTGAATCGGTCCCATCAACATCAACAGGAACAGCATCAGCGCCCAGTGCATCAACCCGTACAGAAACACGGCCATCACAGCGGCGAACAGCAACACAGTGGCGACCTTGTGTGCATTGGTTCGCAGCAGCCCGTATAAAATGTGCCCGCCGTCGAGTTGCCCGATCGGCAGCAGATTTAGTGCGGTGACCAGCAACCCGACCCAACCGGCGAACGCCATCGGGTGCAACTCGATCATCTGTCCTGCGGCCTGTGGCCCTAGAATCCACCAGATCAGCTTCTTGAACAGGTACGGTGCGCCGAGCGCGAAATCTCCCGGGTTTGTCGCTGCTGGGACCACGTGCGAGAGGTGCAACCCGACGACGCAGAAGATGATCGTCGGCACCAGCCCGGCCAGCGGACCGCTGATGCCGATATCGAACAGCGCCTTGCGGTTGCCCATGTGTGCCTGCATGGCAATTACCGCCCCGAACGTGCCGATCGGCGTGATCGGCATCGGGATGAAGTACGGCAGCGAGGCATGGACGCCGTAACGCCGGGCCTGAAAGAAATGCCCCGCCTCGTGGCAGATAAGGATCGTCATCACCGGCACGGCGTACATCAGGCCTTGCATTATCGCATGTTTCCAACCGAATGTATGCTCGGCATACACGTATCCGGCAAGCAACGTGCTCAGGCATGTGGCGATAAACAGCAACACCGGCAACCATACACGGCGCGGCGCCGGCCGCGTATACGCCGGCGGTTCCGTCACCACCTCGGCCACAATGATCTCCCGCCCCGGGTAGATATCATTGCGATTTTCGTTTCGGTCGATATACTCGTAATGGTTCATCAAGATAATTCGTATCGTTTAATTAAGGGACAGAATCAGTGGCACCGGCGTCTCGCCGGTGGTGCATAAACATGGATATTATTTTGAGTTGCGCCACACCGGCGAGACGCCGATGCCACTGTATTTTTGTATTTTCCTTGACATTACCCCAGCCCCCAGCCCCTAGCTCCCAGTCCCCAGCCCCCAATCCCTAATCCCCAATAATACCATGCTCGATAAATTCTTTAAACTCTCCGAACACAATACTACCATACGCACCGAGTTGCTGGCCGGTTTGACCACGTTTTTGACGATGGCATATATCATTTTCGTCCAGCCGGCAGTGCTCTCCGGCGAGATGTTCGGCTTCTCAACGGGCATGGATTTCGGCTCGGTCACTACCGCAACCTGTCTGGCCGCCGCGCTGGCCACACTCATTATGGGTCTTTACGCCCGATACCCCATCGCCCAGGCGCCGGGTATGGGCGAGAACTTTTTCTTCGTGTTCTCGGTGATTCCAGCCGCAGCGGTTGCGTTCGCAGTGCAGATCGACGCCGGCGAGACCTCGGCATGGCAGGTCGCCTTGGGCGTGGTATTCCTTGCCGGCGTGCTGTTTTTGCTGCTCACATTGTTCGGTGTCCGCGAGATGCTGCTCGAGGCGATCAGCCCCAGCATGCGCAACGGCATCGCCATCGGAATCGGGCTGTTTATAGCCTTTATCGGACTGCAGAATACCGGGCTGGTATTAAAAGACCCCGGAACCGCCGTGAAACTGAACCCGAAGTTCGCCTCGCCGGACCTGATTGTTTTTTTCTTCGGACTGCTGGTCACCGCCGGGCTGCACGCTCGGCGCGTGCGAGGCTCGATCATCTGGGGCATATTGGCCTCAACCGTCCTGGCCGTGATGTTGCGGCTCGCCATGCCGTATCTGCCCGAGGTGGTTTCGCAATCGAAGCTGGTGACTGAGTCGATGCTGATGACCAGGTTTTCCATCGCCGGCAGCCTCGTCTCCGCACCGCCTTCTATGACCCCAACGATGCTGAAGATGGACTTAGTTCACGCACTTTCGTGGTCGATGGCACCGTTTATCCTCATCTTCCTCTTCATGGACCTGTTCGACACGTTGGGCACGCTGATCGGCGTAAGCGAGCAGGCCGGGCTGGTCAAGGACAACAAGCTGCCGCGGGCGAATCGTGCACTGATGTCCGACGCTGTGGGCACGGTCGCCGGGGCCGCACTGGGCACCAGTACGGTAACCAGCTTTATCGAAAGCGCCGCCGGCGTGGAGCAAGGCGGGCGGACCGGACTTACCGCCGTGACCACCGGGTTGCTGTTCATTGCCGCACTGCTGTTTTATCCGATTATCGAGATGGTCGGCAGCTACCCGCCGATAACCGCACCGGCGCTGGTCGTGGTCGGGTCGATGATGATGCGGAACGTCATGAAAATCGACTGGTCGAACTATGCCGAGTCTATGCCGACTTTCCTGATTATCATCGGCATCCCGATGACCTACTCGATAGCCGACGGGTTGGCGTTGGGGTTCATCGCCTACCCGATCATCAAGCTCACCGCCGGCCAAGGCCGCGAGGTGAAATGGCTCATGTACGTCATGGCGATTGTGCTGGTCGCCTATTTCCTGCTGATCCGCATGGAGATATAAAGTCAGTGGTTCACAATTCCTCCATTTAGCCCGCCGTGAATACACGGCGGGCAAACGTGGCGAATGTTTCCCACTGGCCCCGGGTGTATTCACCCGGGGCTAAATGGGTGTAATCGGCAGCGGCGCTATAGCCGTCACATGCGGCCAGATCGACCCTGCCTTTGCGACCGGATAGTTCAACGCAATCCTCAACGGATTCGCGGCTTGCGCCGACACATATATACTGCCGGGCTTGCCAACCTATACTTGACTGATAGAATATGTCCCACAAAAACCAAACGATCATCGAGAAGCATAATGAGCATCAGAAACCTTGACAAGATTTTCGAACCACATCGAATTGCAGTAATCGGGGCCAGCGACAAACCCACCAGCGTCGGCTGCACGGTTTTGCGGAACCTGGTCGGCTCGGGTTTCCGCGGCGTGGTCTATCCGGTCAACCCGAAGCACGAGTCGGTGCAGGGTATCCAGGCGTATCGCGATATACCCAGTCTTCCTCATCCGCCGGACCTGGCGGTAGTATGCACCCCTGCACGTACGGTGCCGGGAATCGTACACAATTGCGGCGAGGCCGGCACGCGCGGCATTGTGGTTATATCGGCCGGCTTCCGAGAAATCGGCAAGGAAGGCAGAAAACTGGAACAACAGATACTCGATGAGCAGAAAAAATACGATGGGATGCGAATTCTAGGGCCGAATTGCCTTGGCATAATCGTGCCGAGCATCGCGCTGAACGCCAGTTTCGCCACCGCTACGCCCGAGGAGGGGCACGTCGGCTTTATCTCGCAGTCCGGGGCGCTTTGCACCTCGGTGTTGGACTGGGCCATTGACGAGGGGGTCGGGTTTTCGTACTTCGTTTCGGTGGGCAACACGCTCGATGTGAACATGGGCGACCTAATCGACTATTTCGGGTCTCAGACGGAGACTCGCTCAATCATTTTGTACATCGAGTCGATCAGCGAGGCCCGGGAGTTCATGTCCGCCGCCCGGGCGTTCGCCCGAACCAAGCCGATAGTGGCCTACAAGGCGGGCCGGTTCACCGAGTCGGCCCAGGCCGCCGCGTCACACACCGGGGCCATGGCGGGCGTAGACGCTGTTTACGAGGCTGCGTTTCAGCGCGCCGGTATCGAGCGAATATTCCAGATCGAAGAGATGTTCGACTGCGCCGAACTATTGGCCAAGCAGGAATCGCCCAAAGGCGACCGGTTGGCGATCGTCACCAACGCAGGCGGGCCGGGTGTGATGACCACCGACGCGCTGATCGACAGCAACGGCAAGCTGGCAACCATCTGCGATGAGACGATGGACCAACTCGACGAGTTTTTGCCGCCGTGTTGGTCGCGCGGCAACCCGATCGACGTGCTCGGCGACGCACCGCCCGATCGGTTTGCGAAAACGGTCGACGTGGTGCTGAAGGATAAAGGGGTGGATGCCGTGTTGGTAATCCTTACACCCCAGGCGATGACCGATCCGACTGCCACCGCCGAGGCGGTCGCCCGGGCGGCATCAGAAGCACACAAGCCGGTGTTGACGGCATGGATGGGCGGCCGCGTGGTCAGCGAGGGTATGCGATTGCTCAGCGAAGCGGGAATTCCGACCTACACCACACCCGAGAAGGCGGTCCGTGCGTTCATGCACCTGGTTTCCTACGCCCGAAACTTGGAAACTCTGCATGAGACGCCGCGCGACATCCCAATGGAATTCACCCTGGACCGACGCCGGTTGCGTGGGATTTTCGACACGATCCTGACCGAGGGGAACGACATTCTTTCGGAAAACGTATCGAAGGCGTTTTTGGAGGCGTACGAGATACCGATCACCAAGCCGCAGTTGGCCAGAACCGCCGAGGAGGCCGTCGAGGTGGCCGCCAAGATCGGCTATCCGGTGGTGCTGAAAATCCATTCGCCCGACATCACGCACAAGACCGACGTTGGCGGTGTTGTGCTTGATCTGGCCAACGACGAGAAGGTCCGCACGGCGTTCGAACGGATGATCTCCTCGGCCGTCGAGAAACGCCCCGACGCACATATCCTGGGCGCAACCGTCCAGAAGATGGTCACTTATCCGAACAGCTTCGAGTTGATACTGGGCACGAAGAAGGACCCGGTGTTCGGCGCGGTGATTATGGTGGGGATGGGCGGCACAGCGGCCGAAGTGTTCCGCGATCGGGCGTTGGCCTTGCCGCCGCTTAACGAATCGCTGGCGCGAAAGATGCTCGAATCGCTCAAATCGTGGCCGCTGCTGCAAGGCTATCGCGGCAAGCCCGGGGCCAACATCGACCGGCTTGTGGAAATCCTCATGCGGTTTTCGTACCTGGTCGCCGATTATCCGGAGGTTAAGGAACTGGACATCAACCCGCTACTGGTTACCCCGGAGGACGTTATCGCGCTGGACGCCCGCGTGGTGGTCGACCGCGACATGGTGGCGCACTCGGTCCGTCCGTATGCCCACTTGGCCATCCGGCCGTACCCGGAGGAGTTCGTCAGCCAGCGGAAACTCAAGGACGGCACGCCTGTTATATTGCGTCCGATCAAACCGGAAGACGAGCCGATGTGGCACGACCTGCTCGGGAGCTGCTCGACCCAATCTATCTGGTTCCGCTTCAGCTACCTGTTCAAGAAGACGACGCACGAGATGGCCACACGATACTGCTTTATCGACTACGACCGAGAACTGGGGATTGTCGCCGAGGTGGAAGAGGACGGCCAGCGGAAGCTGATCGGCGTGGGCCGGCTGGTCGCCGACGTGGACCACGAGGTGGCCGAGTACGCCGTGATCGTGGTGGACCGCTGGCACGGGCACGGACTGGGCGGGCTGCTTACCGACTACTGCCTGGAGATCGCCGGCCGATGGGATGTGAAACGAGTTGTGGCCGAGACCTCCAAAGAGAACTCACGCATGTTGGCCACTTTCCGCAACCGCGGATTCGAGATGGACGACCAGCAAGAAGAAGACGTCGTACTGGTCAGCAAGGCCGTGGTGTGAAGGGACAGGGGTCAGGGGCTAGTGCTTTGTCAAACCTAAAATTACGGGTTGG
>DAOWNK010000132.1 GCA_030642635.1 Pirellulales bacterium | reverse complement strand
GTAGGGTGCGTGAAACGCACCAGGTACAAGATGTTGTGGTGCGTTTCACGCACCCTACCAATCTTCAAATGGCTAAAGTGTTACAAAACTTGCACGTTGCAATCGGCCTGCTTATCCTGGGGATAACGGCCGGTTGCGGCGAGAACCTGCCGGATACGATCAGGGTTTGCGGCGAGATAACATACCAAGGCAAGCCGGTTCCAAGGGCACGGTAACCTTCCACCCGGCCGAGCGAAGTAAAACTAAACTATACAGACCGGCCGTTGGAGTACTTGCTCCAGACGGCTCATACCGTTTGCAGGGCTTCCGCCACGGAGATGGGGTTGTGCCCGGCGAATATATGGTTGTCATCGAAAGCTACGACGACGGCCCGACCACAGAAGAACCGGATCGGCCGAAAAGGTGGTTGATCCCTGAAAAGTACGGCCTTCCTTCCACCAGCGGCCTGCGGGCAACCATTCCCGCCGACACCCGGGGCACGCTGGAACTGAACTTCACACTCACCGACTAATTTTGGCACATCACACACCAGGAGTAAATCATGATTCGTACGTATGCTTCCGTCGTTATTTTTCTATGCACATTTTCAGCCTACGCTTCAGAGCCAAACGCGACTGAATTGCCCGAACAGGCCTCGCAGGCGCTGCGCAAAGCGTCTGAGTTCTTCCGCAACCGGGTTGCTGTCGAAGGGGGTTACGTATGGCAGTATAGCGAGGACTTGACAAAGCGAGAGGGAGAGGGGCGTGCTTCGAAGACGAAGGTCTGGGTGCAACCGCCGGGAACGCCCTCGGTCGGGATGGCCTTTCTCGAGGCGTATCACGCCACCGGCGACCGATACTACCTGGAAGCCGCCAAAAAGGCCGGCGATTGCCTCGTGCGAGGCCAGTTGAAATCCGGCGGCTGGCAATACCACGTGGAATTCGACCCGAAACGCAGGACAAGCTATGCGTATCGAGTCGATGCAGCGTCGAAAGGGCGGGACGAGACGACGCTGGACGACGACACTACGCAATCGGCCCTGCGGCTGTTGATGCGGCTCGACAAGGCGCTGGAGTTCAAGGACACAAAGATTCACGAGGCGGCGGAGTATGCGCTGGCGAGCCTGCTCGATGCGCGGTTCCCCAACGGCGCCTGGCCGCAACGGTACAGTCGATCTCCAGATGCCGAAAAGTTTCCTGTCAAAAAGGCCGATTATCCCGAGTCATGGTCGCGAACGTGGCCGAAAGAAAAATACAAGTGCTACTATACCTTCAACGACGGCGCCATTATCGACGTAATCGACGTGATGTTCGAGGCATGGCACACGTACGGCGATGAACGATATCGAACGGCGGCCAAGAAAGCCGGCGACTTTATTTTGCTGGCACAAATGCCGGAGCCTCAGCCGGGTTGGGCACAACAATACGACGCACAGATGCATCCGGCCTGGGCACGCAAGTTCGAGCCGCCGGCCGTCTGCGGCGGGGAGTCGCAAGAGGTGCTGGAGGCGCTGCTGCAATTGTACCGTGAGACAGGCAGCAAGAAGTACCTCGAACCGGTCCCGAAAGCAATCGCATACTTCCGCCGATCAATGTTGCCAAACGGCCGGCTGGCACGCTTCTACGAACTGAAGACCAACAAGCCGCTTTACTTTACCAAGCAGTACGAACTTACATATCTCGACGACGACATGCCGACGCATTATAGCTTTATAGTTGGCGCCGCAAGGCTGGATAGCGTCGAGCAGGAATACAATCGGTTGCTCGATTCGGGTCGGAAAAAGCCGGATCGGCAACCGGCCGGTTCGCACCGGAAACCTTCAAAGAAGCTCATTGCTCGCACAAAAGCGGTGATCTCCGCACTGGATGAACAGGGGCGATGGGTAAACAATGCACGGCTGAAGTACCACGGTCCGGATGACCCGACGCGACGGGTGATCCGTAGCGACACGTTTATCAAGAACGTCGGAGTCTTGAGTCGCTATTTGAGCGAGATCAAACCTGCAAAAAATGAGAAAGAGGCGTATGACTGGGTCGTGGAAATACAGCCGGGGCTGCGTCGGTGGCTGCTTAGTCGTCGGGTGCCGGATAAGCCGTGGGGTCGGGTCGAGCCGATCGTTACAAATGCAACGAGCGAGTCGTCGATTTATGCCCGTACCTTTCACATCCTTGGCATGCTCGACGAGTTGAAACCGGAAGAACGCCGCGAGTGGGCAGACTACATCCAATCGTTCCAGGACCCCAAAACCGGCGGCGGGAATATCCGAGACATGCTGTTCGGCGTGGAATCGCTTGGCTGCAGCGGGCTGAAGTATCCCGTGCGAGTCGTGCCACATTACAAGGATCGCGACGAACTGGTCGCCCGAATCGAAAAATTGCCGTGGCAGACCTCTCCCTATCGTGCCGGCAACTATCTTTCACGCATGACACTGTTGTCGTTCGTGGCCATGTGGCAGGCGCTCCAGCAGACAGATCATCGTCGGGAGGAGTGCCGCCGCGCGGCGCTTGCCCATCTGCCACGGCTGCGTCGGTTCTTGCGTGCTGACGGCGGGTTCGGCATGATTCCCTGTGATCCCGACTCACCCGAGTTTCATAAGCCATCGACATACGGTACGGGCCTTATCGTACTGGCATTGGCCTATTGGCTTCCAATTGTGGACGACGACGCTATGCAGGAGTTGGGTTGGCATGAGCCACGATGGACCGGCCCGGCGTGGGACGCCAAACGCCTGGCCGAGGTCATCGGCCGATAAAAGATAACTCGTTACACTTTTTTAACAACACAACAGAAAAGGAGTGTGTATTATGACTTCATCAATCTTCAATCGTCGAGATTTTCTTCGTTCGGCCGGTCGCTTGTCGGCCGCCGGGGTTGCGATTCCTTATTGGTTCACCGGCAGTTCGGCCCGAGCCGACGAGTCAACAGCCAAGAACGACCGTCCGCATATTGCTTTTATCGGTGTGGGCCTTCGTGGACCGCAATTGGCCGAATTTGCCGTTAAGGATGCCGAGGTCGTGGCCGTCTGCGACGTGGACAGCAGGCAGGCCGAAAAATTTAAGGAGAAACTCGGCGGAAAACTGGACATCTGCAACGACTATCGCAAGCTGTTGGAACGCAACGACATCGACGCGGTAATCAATGCCACGCCCGACCATTGGCACACGGCGATCAACATCGCCGCAATCAAGTCGGGCAAGGACCTGTACGCCGAAAAACCGCTTACGCTGACCATAGACGAGGGCAAGATGCTCCGTAAAGTTGCCGCCCAGAGCGACCGGATCGTACAGATCGGCACGCACCATCGCAGCCGTCCGCATTTTCACCTGGCCTGCGAGTTGGTACGCAATGGCCGGATCGGCAAGCTGAAGCACGTGGGCGTAACACTGCCCTACCGGCACACCCGGGGCGGCCCGTTTCAAATCAAGCCGGTCCCGCCGGAATTGAATTGGGACGTCTACCAGGGCCAAGCGCCGGTGCACGAGTATTGCAAGGAGCGAACTCTTTACACGTTTCGCTGGTGGTACGAATACTCCGGCGGCATGACCACCGACTGGGGCGCACACTGGATGGATATCGCCCACTGGGGGATGGACGTGGAGAACACCGGACCGCTGGAGATCGAGGCCGCGGCGATATTCCCAAATAAGCCTAACCCGAACAGCTACAACACCGCAGACCGATTCGTGGCCGAGATGGAGTATCCCGGCGACATCAAGCTCTCATTCTGTGTGGTCGGCACCGACAAGCACTACGGCCGCAGTTCCATGGACAGCGAAGAATTCAAACTGTTCCACCAGTCGAATGCCAAGTTTGTCGACCGTGAGCGCAACGGCATCATGTTCACCGGTGATAAAGGCCGGGTGTTTGCCAACAAAAGAAGAGTGTACGGCAAGCCGGTCGAGCAGTTAAAAGACAACCCGTTGCCTGAAGATAGGGTTCGGCTTTATGAGAGCAACGACCACATGAAGAACTTCATCGAGTGCATGAAGACTCGCAAGGCGCCGGCCACCAGCGTAGCGGTTCACCATCGCTCGCTTACGCCGTGCCACCTGTGCAATATCATGTTCCGGCTCGGCCGCAAAAAGATCACTTGGGATCCAAAAGCGGAGCAAATCGTCGGCGACGACGAGGCCAACGGTTGGCTGAGTCGCGAGCAACGTGTACCATACGTTATAGAGAGTTAGGGATTAGGGGCTAGGGATTAGGGGCCAGGAGCCAGGGAGATAAAGTGAATGGTTAGTTCAATCAAACGCATTGTGTTTTGCATTCTGGTGTTTGGCGTATTGATTCAAACCTGCCGGTCGGCCGAGCCGATCAAGGCTGGGATCATCGGGCTGGATACGTCGCACGCGGTCGCCTTTACGAAGATACTTAACGATCCGAAAGCGACCGGCGAACTGGCCGACGTGGTGGTGGTGGCGGCATTTCCAGGCGGCAGTCCCGAAGTGCCACGTAGCCGCCAACTACTGAAAACCTGCGCTCCCAAAGTTCAGCAGATGGGCGTGGAAATCGTCGATTCCATCGATGAGTTATTGAAGAAAGTCGACGTCGTACTGCTGCAAAGTCTGGACGGCCGGGTTCACCTGGAGCAAGTAAAGCCGGTTCTTGCCGCAGGCAAACCGGTATTTATCGACAAGCCGATGACCGCCTCGCTGGCCGACGCGGTGGAGATATTCCGCCTGGCCGAACAGCACAACGTGCCGTGCTTCTCCGCCTCGTCGCTTCGGTACAGCTCTGGAATTTACCGGATGCGCGACGATCCGCGGATCGGCCGCGTAGTAGGCTGCGACGCCTACAGCCCGAACAAACCGCTGTGCCCGGAACACCCGGACTTGTTCTACTACGGCATCCATGGGGCGGAAACACTGCTGACGATAATGGGACCCGGGTGCAAGTCGGTCACCTGCGTTAGTACCGAAGCAGCGACCATGGTCGTGGGCACGTGGCAGGACGGCCGTGTGGGAACGTTGCGAGGTATTCGCCGGGGACGTGGTGGTTTCGGGGCGATGGTTTTCGGGACCAAAGGCATCGCACCCAGCGGCGCCTGGGAAGGATATGAACCGTTGATAATAGAGATCGCAAAATTCTTCAAGACCGGCAAACCACCGGTCAGCGCAAAAGAAACGTTGGAAATCATCGCCTTCATCGAGGCCGCTAACCGCAGCAAACGTCAAAGCGGCAAGGCAGTATCGCTGGAAAGCGTTTTGCAAGAGGCCCGGAAATAAACGGAAAACGGGACAGGTCTAATATTGACGTTTTGGGCGAGGCGCCGGGCGGGCGTGATTGACCGTGTGCCAGGTGCTTCGCAAAAGACGTTAATGTTATGTTAGATCTGTTCCGTTTATTCCGCTCGGAGAACGTCTTTTATCTGCTTATGGCGCCGAGATCAGCCACAGCCCTGTCTGGTTGGGAGCCAGGTTCACCTGGAACTCCCGAACCCCCTTAGCCACCGGTTGCTCAGTGAAGGCGTCGACCACGTCCAGTGCTTTCGGCAGAAGGACAGACCGTTGACCGCTGTGGCGGGCGTGGATAGCCAGCAGCGAATGCGTGGCATAGACGACGTCGTCCTGGTCGCTGTAAATGTGTACGCCGGCCCAGCGAGCGATGCCGCGAAGCAGCGGGGCGGGCAGATTGGGTACGCCGCACCAGACCGAACGCCACGTGCCCATGTCTTTAACGGCCAAGCCCGGTCCGCCGTCAATCTCGTTGTGCGTAGGCCGCTGTCCGCGCATGCCAGTCAACTGTCCGAGGATCGCCGCCTCTGTGTCGTCGCAAAAGAAGATCGGGCCGATGGGGTCGTGTGTGCCGAAGCTTAAACCAGGCGGCAAGCCGCGAGTGATGTCGTGGTCCATGTTGGTCAAGGCAAGCCGTGGGCGAACCCAGTCCGGGACCATCCGAAGTCGCATGCCCACCACCAGTTCCGAGGTGCTCTCGACCGACAACCCCTCGTCGGTGACGAAGCCGGGGCCGTAGACCCAAAGAACGGTGTGATTATTGCCGCAGATGCGCTGCCGGATTACTTTTCGCTGCTCGGGCGTTAGATACAACGCGTTGAGAACGATGTAAAGCTTGTAATCCGGCATTTTGGCCAGGTCTGCGGCGATGTACGTATCCACCGGCGCGCCGATTCGCACCATCTGCTCCAACATTTGGTCCGCGACGAGCGGGTCGATAAGCGAAGTGCATACCACTGCACTATATAGATAAATGTATCAAATCGCACGGCCGATTTCAAGATCGGGAATTGGCCACACCCGCCGGCTTCCGGCTTCCAGGCACACTGCTTTTGCGAAGTAAAAGGGCGTTTTGAGTGTAATACTTTGTCCATAGCTTACGTGCCACGGCAATTGAATCGCCCATCGGCTCAGTCCGGTATGGTTCGGTTTGCCGAGTCCAGTCCAACTCAAAAGCTCGAATGTCACGGGCATATTTTTTCGAGTTCAGCGGCTTTCCTTCGGCTAGGCCATCGTCAAGATATTTCAGGAACATCTCCCAACGCGGCAGGTAATAACCTGTCAGCAAACCCGACCATTGCTTGTGTGCATAGTCGTTCGGTCCGTGCGGTCCCCAGAGGGTGATCTGGTATCGGGCGTTCCACTGGTACAGGCGTCTTTCGTTGTCGTCGGTCGCCCAGCGCTGGGCGTCGGCGAGCCATCGGCCTAACAAGAATTCCTTGCGTGTGGCCAGCAGTTCGTCCAAGTCGCGGATCAGTTGCAGGTATTGCTTACTCGCTTCAGCAAACGCCTTACGATCTTTTGCCTTGTAGGTGGCCACGATATCGGCATGGTACGTACTGGCCAGATTGCTCAGGGCCTGTCTGCCCACGTGCACCAGGTCGTATCGGTACGTATCGATGTCTTGTAGCCCATCGGCACACTCCAGCAGTTTCTCCCACACGGGAACCAATTCAGCGGGCGATTGGGGATGAATCCACGAGGAGTCGCATCCGAGCGTCGGCCGGAGCGCCGGCCGGGCGCAGATGATCGACCCCTCGCGGCCATAAGAAGCATAGACGGTTTTCAGTAAAGTCTTCCATACATCTCCGGCCGCGTTGGGCAGTCGGCCGTAACGCCGGCGGGCGAAGTCCAACACCCACGGTTCCAACTGCGGTACCTCAGTGCGCCAGGCCATGTCGGTAATCCAATCGTAGGCGATCGGGTTGTAGCCCAGCCCTTCCATAATCATCCCGATGCCTACCAGCTTGCCACGTTTGGGGCTTGTCATCGCAGTGTTCAGATTGCGGCTGATCTGCGGCATGGCGGTCGCCATGCGGACATTGCCGCCGAAGCTCTGCACGATGCACCATATCCACGGCTTACCGTAGAATGCCTCGGTCCGGTGCCACACAGGGTATTCCTCGCACTTCAGATCGATCAGTATCATCCGATCATCCGGCACCACGCCGAACAACGCTTTCGCTTGCGGCGGCTTCCAGAAGTTCGGCTTGTTCTTAAATATCCATCCTTGCATTACCCATGTTGCCTCCGGGTCGCCGGCGATCATTGCGCCGTAGACGGCCTTGCCCATAGCGGCCAGAAATTCCGGATCGTTCGTTGGAGGCTGCATTTCGATGAACGTGTCGGAGGCGTAAAGGTGCGCCGTGCCGAACTGCCGGGTCTGCTCCTCGATGAACGCTTTGCCGATCCGCTCGAACAATAGATCCATCGGGTCGAGGAAATACGTCTGGAACTCGTACCACGTCGGCAGTTTGCAGAGTTTCGCATCCGGGAATTTTTCCTTCAGCCCCAGCGGCACATGGCCGGTGAACCCCTGCAAAACGGGTGTCATGCCAAGTTCACGCTGTCGGGCGAATATCTTCTTCTGCAACTTCAGGTGCCCGTCGATCCAACTCTGCGGCAGCGGACCGCCCCAGCCGTCCAGGCAACCCATCCAGCCGAACGGCAGATATGCCGGCCCGGCGATGAACCCCAAAATCTGTTTGTCGTTTAGGCCCAGATCGTGATATACCTTTTGCCATACGGCCTCCTGCCCTGTAACCGACAGCGGCATGTTGATACCATGTAGCGCCATCCAGTCGATCATCCGCTCCCACTGCGGCCAATCCCACCAGGCCAACGTGTAGCTGAACGCACAGAAGTTGAAACAATATCGATACTTGAACGGGCTGACGCGGCGGATTTTTTCCTTCACCGGTGGCAGCGGGTCGGGCAGATCGAGTTGGTCGCCACACCAGGAAACGTGGCAGTGGCAATGATACTTCAAGTACCAGTTCAGCCCCGAGCAGATCGACACGCCGTTGGAACCACGAACTACGATCTTCCCGCCGACGCCTTCGATCTCGAATACGTCCCGGCCGTCTTGTTTTGGGATACACTCCAACACAAAACATTCGGTACGTTCCGGCAACAGGCGCTCAAGCACACCCCGTGCAGCCTCTTCCGGCGATATTGCAAAGGCCGTCGCCTGTGAACCGAGCAGCCCGGTCCATAGTATCCACAACAACCATGACGTACAAACACTCGATGCTTTTTTGAACATGATGGCCTCGTTGGTATTTCTACTGCTAAGCCGCAAGCG
>DAOWNK010000072.1 GCA_030642635.1 Pirellulales bacterium | reverse complement strand
GGCCAAAAGCCTCATGGCGTTGGCCACGTAGCAAAGTTCATTTCTCAGAAAGTGCAGTGATTTTAAGAACTGATTTGAAACCGATTCCGAGGTATCCGAGAAAACCACGTTCTGGTTTCTTTGATGATCGTATGCCTGATATTGCCTTCACATCATTTTCGTTA
The DNA here is from genome assembly GCA_030642635.1 of Pirellulales bacterium. GTDB lineage: Bacteria > Planctomycetota > Planctomycetia > Pirellulales > Thermoguttaceae > DAOWNK01. The sequence continues at coordinate 12,228 of DAOWNK010000072.1, read as the reverse complement.
AACGGTTGACCGTTGTGCGAGATTTTCACTCGTTGCTGATTCATTCTTATTTCAAATGTACCCAACTCTGTCATGTCTAAGCCTGAATCCTCTGCATTCTGGATAAGTTCGAGGATGAACCCAGAACTGCGAGTAAACACCACCTGAGAGATTAGGCGAAGAGCGTTGACGTAATCTTTCCAAATGTGAGTTCTTTTGGCAGCCTCAATTTCCTGCCGGATATTATCGACTACCTCTTTGGCATTGTTGATAGTATTGAATGATGGATTCATGTATTCTCTCGTCGTTAATAAAGGCAGCTAACTACGGTTTACATGGTTTCCGTATATACCCGCCCTTGGCATCTTATACGGACAGATTTGCTGTATAAGACGCAACGTGAATATCCAGCTTTACCGGGCAAATCGTTTGCTGTCAACGGCACTACAAGGCACGGCCGACACGGCCGTGGCACGACTTGCGTACGACATTGGATTCTAGCGTTAGTTGAAAAGGCTGTCCAGGACAGCAGTGGGCAGTGGGTTATGTTTTTGGTAACATTTCAGCCGAATGAGGTTTGTATCTTTAGGGCCGTTTACGGTCCTTTCCGCCGAAGGCGGTGTTAGGCCTGTCCTTTAGGGCAGGTTTATGAAGCCGATGATTTTACTCTCTGTTTTCAAGCAAAACTTTAGCCCCGTTTACGGGGCTTCTCGCTGCCTCCCTGGCTTAAGCCATTACAGCGAGAAGGCCCGTAAACGGGCCTAAAGCCGATATCGTGGAAGTGAAAACTTTTTAGCGAACTCCACCAACCCGGCATAAATGCCGGGCCTAATACCGCCTGCGGCGGAAACGCCCGTGAACGGGCGTACTTCGGCAGGTTGCTACTACAAATACTCTGCAAACAACTCGCTGCTCGGCCTCGGAATAACAACCTCCGAGACGAGCAGCCCTCGGCTGCGGACCTCTGCGGCGGCGGCTTGAACGGCGGCACGCACGTCGGCCACGCTGCCGGTCATCAGGCAAAGCCCCTTGCCGCCCAGCGCCATGGCGACGTGGATTCTAAACAGCGTTACCCGGGCTGTCTTGGAGGCCACGTCGGCGGCGGCCAATACGCTAACGCCGCTGAACGTCTCGATTACGCCCAACGCACCTAACTGGTCGGCACTTAGCGAGACCGACTGGCCCAGGGCCGGAAAGACCGACGGGTGGACGTTCGGGCAGATCAGGTGGTCGATAATCGCCTCGCCGGCGGCGGCCTGGCCGGCATGGATCGCCGCCTCGACGTCGCTTACCGATCCGCCCAGCACGATCAGGTATTTTCCAGAGCAGATCGTCCTGGCAATGAGCAACTCGACCGACGCCGCCTTGAGCATCTCGTCCTCGATCCGGTATCCGACGCCGACACTGGAAAGCTCGATGGCGCCGATGGCATTGTGTGTGGGCATGATGTTACTCCAACCTCAATTTTCAATTTTCAATTTTCAATTTGCAATATCTATTTTCTCTCAATCCAAACAATCCCGTCACTAATTGCGGTGACCACGCCGTCGATGGAGGCGTGGACCGGGGCGCCTAGCGCCGGTTTGCCGTTTGTTTCAGGCCGTCGGCCGACGAGCTGGCCGGCTGTCACTCGCTGGCCGACGGCAACTACCGGCTCGCACGGTGCGCCGATGTGTTGTTTCAGTGCGATGCCGACCTTGCCGGTCTCCAGCAGTTTATCGTTAAGCGGCCCGACGTTGCTGAACTTCAACAGGTCAAGTTTAGCTATCAACCGAGATGTGGGCGTCTTGCGATTGTTCATGTGCAACGCCGGCCGCTTGGGGTTAAACGGCGGGTTGTCGTAGCTGCGCTTCTCGTCGATCATCCGCTGCTTGTTCTGTAAGCAGACGCTTTTCGGGTCGAGACCTTCCGGGCACGAGTACATGCTGCACAGGTTGCACTCGCTGCAGAATGCCGTACCCTGCACGTCCGCTTCGCCTGTCAGGTTGAACCCCAGGCTACGCATGGCACGGTGCGGTTCGACCGGGTGGCCCAACAGCCATCGCGGACAGAGTTCCGTACAGAAACTGCACTGGTCGCACGCGCTGCGGCCTATCCGTGCGATCTGTCGCCAATCGAGACGTCGCCGCCGGACCGCCACGTGATCGTCCGGCAGCACGATAATCCCGCCGGTCGTTTTGTCAACCAGGGCATTGTGGTCTTCCTCAAGGCTGCCCATCATCACGCCGCCGAGGAGGTAATTCGGGTTGGGTACTGTCGGCCCGCCGGCGGCCGACACACATTCGGCCAGAGTTATACCGATGGGCGCCCGCAGCGTAATCGGCCTGTCAACCGCGCCGGCGACTGTCAGAAACTTTTCCGTCACGGGCTGCTGGGCCGATCGGGCGACGTTCAGTGCGGTCTCGACGTTCATCACTACCACGCCGACGTTAAGCGGGATTCCGCCCGGCGGCACTACCAGATCGAGCACGTCGTAGACCAGTATGAACTCGTCGCCGGCCGGATATGCGTCGCGCAGCTCGGCCACGCTCATGTTGCCCGGCAGCTTCGAGCGGACCAGGTCGATCACCTCGCGGTACTTTTCCTTGATGCCGATTATCCCCTGCTTCGCGCCGACGAGTTGCACGGCCGCAGCGGCGCCTTCCATCACCGCATCGATGTACTCTCGGAGCACCTCCTTATCCTTGTGCAAGAGCGGTTCGCACTCGGCGGCGTTTATCAGCACGGAATCGGCCTGGGCGGCCAGCTTGACGTGTGTCGGGAACCCTGCCCCTCCGGCTCCGACAACGCCGGCTTCCAGCACGTTTTGGACAGTGATGTTCATTTGCAAGCTATCAGCTATCAGTGGTCAGCTATCAGTGGTCAGTATCCAAAAGCCCCCCGACTGCGTTGGGGGGCATACATTGGTGGGCATGATTTAATTGCTAAGCCGCAAGCGGCTGCAATTATTATAGCATTTTCTTAATCGCCGAATATGGTAGAATGTGACGCCATGGATGTAAACGAAAAGGTATTCGTTACCGGTGGAACCGGGTTTATCGGCACCAGGTTGGTCGGGGTGCTTGCCGAGCGAGGCCATTCGGTCCGCGTGCTCAGCCGTCGCGATGCCCCGGCGCCGCCGCCCGGCGTCGAACCGGGCGAATCGCCGCTTGGGCACGAGCGGGTCGAGTTGGTTCGCGGCGATATCACCGACGCCGACTCGCTTCGGCGTGGCATGGAAGGTTGCCGGTACGTTTTTCACCTGGCTGCCTACGCCAAAAATTGGGCCAAGGATCCGAAAACGTTTTTTGACGTCAACGTCCAGGGCATGAGGAACGTGTTCGACACGGCGGAGGAACTCGGTGTGCAACGTGTGGTGTGGACCTCGACGTTTGTGACCTTCGGGCCGACGCGGCCGGGCATGGTTGGCGACGAGGCCATGCCGCGAATTACCGATAAGTATTTTAACGACTACCAGCGGACCAAGACCATCGCCGAGCGGGAGGCCGTCGCCAGGGCCGAGAAGGGGTTTCCGGTGGTGATCGTCAACCCGACGCGGGTATACGGCCCCGGGCACCTGACCGAAGGCAATACGCTGTCGCTGCTGATCGATCAATACGACCGGGGACGACTGCCGTTGCTGCTAAACGCCGGGATGAACGTGAGCAATTACGTGCTGGTAGACGACGTGGTCGAGGGGCATCTGCTGGCGATGGACCGCGGCCGGCTCGGCGAGCGTTACATCCTCGGCGGCAAGAACGTCTCGCTTAAGGAGTTTTTAAGCGTGATCGACCGGATAACCGGCCGGCGGCATTTTCAGATTCCGATCTGGCGCATCGCACCGACGGTGTTTGCTTATTTTCTGAAGAAGCGAGCGGAGTGGTTCGGCGTATATCCACGCATCACGCCCGGCTGGGTGCGGATGTTTATGGCCGATTGGGCCTACAGTTGCGATAAGGCACAGCGCGAGTTGGGCTATCGGCCGACACCGCTTGACGTGGGGTTGCGGAGTACGGTCGAATGGATTCGGAGAATTAGAGATGCAAAGCCGCGACCAGTGGTCGCGGATCGCCAGGTGACGAGCCGATAATCCGAACAACCGCGACCAATGGTCGCGGCTTTGCAGTTATCCACTAACCATGACAAACACGATTCTTGGAATGCTCGGCGGTCGTCAACTAAAGCCGACCGTGATCTTGCTTTCCTCCACCGTGCTAATGCTCACGTGGAGGTATTTTGGTTCGCCGGAATTTTACCTTCAGTGGATTTCGCCGCGATTGATGTTGTGGGGTAATTCGGCGACGACCGCTGCGGTGTATTCATTTGCGGCGTGCCTGTTGCTGCTGGGCGTGGTGCCTGCGTTGATCGTCAAGTTGATCTTTAGAGAACGGTTGGCGGATTACGGCGTGCAGATCGGCATATTGAAGTACACCGTCCGTTCGTTTCTTGTGCTCGGGCCGATGTTCGTGCTGGCGGCGTACATGGCCTCCAAGTGCCCGGCGATACTCGCCCAGTATCCGATCAACGAGAGCGCCGGCGGTTCGTCTGCGATGTTCGGTTTCCATGCCTGCACGTACATGTTGTTTTACCTTGGTTGGGAGTTCCACTTCCGCGGGTTTTTGCAATTCGGGCTGCGTGATGCCATGGGGTCGACCAATGCCGTGCTGGTGCAAGTAATGGCCTCGGTGCTGCTGCACATCGGCAAACCTGCCGTGGAGACCTATGGTGCGATTCTCGGCGGCATTTTGTGGGGGATATTGGCGTTCCGCACCCGGTCGCTACTGTCCGGGCTGCTTCAACACGCCTTGCTCGGTATCGCGTTGGACTGGTTTATTTGCTACTGGTGAGAATGCGCTGGATTCGACCGGCGGTTTTTCGTATACTCTTGTTATGAGTTCCAAGCAACCGAAGACAAACCGACGCGGCAAGGTGGCGGGAAAACGCAAAAACCGCGAGCCGGACTGGGTAACCGCATCGCACGAAGAGTTATTGCAAGTACGGCTGTGCGACTTGGGACTGAGGATCGAAGGCACTCCGTTGGAGCAACGGATCGAGCAGCTTTATAGTGAACTTCGCTCTCGCGGCATCCGGTTCCGACCCCATTATTGGCTTTCCGACGAGTGGTTCTCCCAGGACGGCGTGCCGGGCATTGCGATTCCGTTTTACCTTGCCCATCCGCGTCTTAAACGGTTGGAGCGGCAGCAGATGTTCGAGGTGGAGGGCGGTACTGCACAGTGGTGCATGAGAATCCTGCGTCACGAGACCGGCCATGCAATCGACACCGCCTACCGGTTGCACCGGCGTCGCCGCTGGCGAGAGATATTCGGCAAATACTCGCAGCCGTATCCCGAGTTTTACCAACCGAAACCGTACAGCAAGCGTTACGTGCTGCATTTGGATTTGTGGTATGCACAGAGCCACCCAGCCGAAGACTTCGCCGAGACCTTTGCGGTATGGCTGAAATCGCGGTCAGGCTGGCGGACGCAGTATCGCGGTTGGCCGGCGCTGAAGAAGCTGAAATACGTCGATGAGTTGATGCAAGAAATCCACAACAGCCGGCCGGTTGTCGCCACTCGCAGACAAGCCGCGCCGCTTCGAGAGATTCCCAAAACGCTGGGGGAGCATTACGCCGAGAAGCGAGCACACGTCGGCTACGACCATCCAAACTTCTACGACCGCGACCTTAGGCGATTATTCTCCGAGTTGCCAGAGCACGCCGGAAATCAACCGGCCGCGGCCTTTATGCGCCGAGTCCGACCGGAACTTCGTCGGGTCGTATCCGAGTGGACCGGCGAGTACCAGTACACGATCGACCAGGTATTGACCGAGATGATCGAGCGTTGCAGCGAACTGGGCCTGTATATGCACCGGCTGGAAGACGTCACAAAGCGAGACGCCACGGTGCTGTTGACCGTACAAATAATGAATTACCTTCACAGCGGTCGTCACCGGGTAGCGTTATGAAAAAGCTACGCATACTGGTGCTGATGCACGAAGACCTTGTCCCGCCGAAGAGCCTCGAAGGTTACTCCGGCAAAGAAATTCTCGAGTGGAAAACCGAGTTCGACGTTGTGTCAACGCTGGGCGAGATTGGACACGACACGCTGCCGCTGGGTGTGCGAGACGACCTGAGTATGATCCGCAAGGCGTTGGACGATTATAAGCCGCACGTCACGTTCAACCTGCTCGAGGAATTTCACGGCGTGGGTGCTTACGACCAGCACGTGGTCGGCTATCTGGAGCTTAAGCGGCAGTGTTATACCGGGTGCAATCCGCGCGGGCTGATGCTGGCGCGCGACAAGGCGCTGAGCAAGAAAATCCTGACGTACCATCGCGTGCCGACGCCGAAGTTTATCGTGTTCCCAATGCGAAAGCAGATCAGACGTCCGCAGCGGCTGGCCTTTCCGCTGTTGGTCAAGTCGCTCGTGCAAGATGCATCGTTGGGAATCTCGCAGGCGTCGATCGTCCACAACGACGATAAACTCGTCGAACGAGTCCGGTTTATCCACGAGCAGGTGCAAAGCGACGCGATTGCCGAGGAGTACATCGAGGGCCGGGAACTGTACGTCAGCGTGTTGGGTAACCGCCGCCTGCAAACGTTTCCCGTCTGGGAGATGCTGTTTACCAAGGCACCGGACGACATGCCGAACATCGCCACCGAAAGGGTCAAGTGGGACGCCGAGTATCAGAAAAAGATTGGCATCGAGACACGTGCCGCCGAAGACCTGCCGCCTGGCGCCGCCGAACGAATCGCCAAGCTCTGCAAACGAATCTACCGCATGTTGTCGATGAGCGGCTATGGGCGGATGGACTTGCGACTGACCGCCGACGGCCGCATCTACGTGTTGGAGGCCAACCCGAATCCGAATCTCTCATACGGCGAGGATTTCGCCGAATCGGCCGCCAAGATCGGCATTTCTTTCGAGGTGCTCTTGCAGCGGATTATCAATCTCGGCACGAGATACCAGGCGGAATGGAAGGCGTAATGCCTGCGAAGCCGCAAGCGGTTGCCGCTTGCGGCTTAGCAGTGTTGACGCAGCAATGCCGCGGTGAGTTTCGCAAGAAAAACCGTATTTGTCACCAGGTATCTGCGCCACAGTCGCCCAGGCTCCTGCACCAGGCGGAACAGCCACTCCAGCCCGGACCGCTGCATCCAACGCGGTGCAGTCTTTTTCACTCCTGTATGGAAATCGAACGCCGCGCCGACGCACACCTGCACGGCGTTTATACTCGATCGGTGTTCGTAGGCGAACAGGTCCTGCTTCGGGCAACCCAGGGCGACGAACACGATTCCCGCGCCGCTACGGTTGATCCGGCGGACCATCTCGGCGTCCTCTTCCGCCGAGAGCGGGCGGAACGGCGGCGATTCCGCACCGGCTATCCGGAGTTTTGGAAACATGGCGGTCAACTTCGTCCGTAGCGAGTCGATCACTTCCGGAGAACTGCCGTAAAGGTAGATCGACACGTTTTGCTCGGCCGCGCGACGGCACAACCGCAACATCAACTCCGGGCCGTAGACGCGATCGGCCAGCTTGGTTCTGTGCAGCAGATTCATGGCCCAGCGAACCGGCTGGCCGTCGGGCACGATCATGTCGAATGCGTTTGACTTCTCGCGGAACGCCGGATCACCGCTGGCGTCGATCAGTCCGTGGACTGCCTGACAGGCGACGATGCCCGGCACCGAGCGGCCGGCCGCATCCAGGATAACATCCGTCGCTTCGTCGTATGTCGTCGGGGTGAGCTTCACGCCGAACAGATCGACCTTGCGCGGCCACGTGAAAGCGATTGTTTTTTGTCGGCGAGCCGCCGGGTCACACATACAACGAGCCGCCGGGTTTATCCCGGCGCAAACCAAGCGCGGGGACAAGCCCCGCGGCTCACTGATTGCACGGTTATAAAATTTCGTCAATCGTTGGTAATAAACATCTTCGCCGTATTGCCGGACGGCCTTCTCGCGGCCGGCACGGCCCAACCGGCGACATAACTCAGGGTCGTTCCAAAGCGTCCAGATTTTATCGGCAAGGTCTGCGGCGTTGCCAGGCTCGAACAGCAACCCGGTCACGCCGTCGTCGACCAGCTCCGGGATGCCTCCGATCCGCGATGCGACGACCGGCAGGCCGTGGCTCATCGCCTCGGAGACGACCAACGGGCACATCTCGAAGCACGTGCTCGGCAGCACCACGAATCGAGCGCCGCGGTAAAACGCGGTCATGGACTGGCCGTTCAGCCGGCCGAGCAGAGTGGTGCTTGCCGGCGCCTGTTCCGTCAGACGGTCCAGCAACGGACCGTCGCCGGCCAGTCGCACGGGCACATCCGGCAGGCGAGATGCCGCGGCCAGCAGCGTGTCGATGCCTTTTTCGCGGCTGATCCGACCGGCAAACGCAACGTACTGCCCGTCGGCCGGGTCGACAGGCCGACTGTCCACATCGACCATGTTCGGCAATACGCAAATCCGTTCGGCGTCGAACCCGGCGTCGATCAGCCGCTGCTTGGCAAACTCGGTAAGCGCGACAAACAGCGTGACGTTGTTGTGAAACAGCCGCAGCTTTCTGGCAACCATGCTGCGGACGGCATATGCCGTGCTCTCCAAAAAATTCCGGCGACAGTTGCGCACCATGCACCAATACTCCGACCCACCGGTGCAGCGCTCGCAAATTTGCCCATGGTAAAGGTGATCGGTATTCGGGCAAGTCAGCAGATGGTTGTGAAGGCTCAGCACCACCGGCACGGCGGCACGGTGGCACGCGACCAAGACCGACGGCGAGAACAGCGGATAGAGGTTGTGCGCGTGAACCACGTCGGGCCGATCACGACGGATTGCATCGGCAACCTCACGATAGGCGTCGATACTATAGATACCGCTACAGGCCGCACGGAATTTTCCCGCCAGGCTGTTTTCCAGCCCACGGCTGCTGCGCACGATGAGCGTTGCCCGGCCGCCGTGTTTTTCGACCAGGGCTGCGGTTCTATGCACCACGGTTTCCTCGCCGCCGCAGAGACTTCGGTATTGGTTGTATATTTGGAGTAGTTTCACTGAAATCCTTTGTGAAAATTCAAACTTTCCAAGAATTTTTTTTGCGGGAACATTTTCGGCGCGATCAAGGAAATCGCCCGGCGGATGTATCCTTCCGCACGCCACAGCCTGGTCCGGCGGCCGAGTATCTCACCGGGAGTTCCTCGCAGCCTGGCACACAGGAACATCGGCAGGTGGACCAGCGCCGCCTGGCCGAGCCGTGCGATGCTAAGCAACGCCAGCTTGCAGGCTCCATGGCGTTGATAATCGAAACAGGCGATATTATCGGCCCCTTGCAGTGCGTCCCATCGAAAATATTCCTTCGTGAGCCGCTCCGGCGGAACACGGTGTCGGATTACGGCCTGCGGCGTATACCAAAGTTTACAACCCGATTCTTGCGCACGGAGGAAAAAATCGCTGTCGGAACCGCCGTTCACCAACGCCGTATCGAACAGCCCTATCGAATCGAACACGCTGCGTGCAACCAGCACGTTGCCGCATCCCGGCAAGTTCTTGCCGGTGTACGGGTGGATGGTGTTGTAATAATCAACCTCCCGAAGCACCTCACGGCAGATCGTTCCGAGCCGGGCAAGCTCCTCTTCCGGCAGATCGAGCCGCACCGCGCCGCCGACGACCGGCGCCGACGTTTGCAACGCCGCATCGTAAAGCCGCACGAGCCAATCCGGCTCTGCGAGCTGATCGTCGTCGAAGAAGGCGATCCACCGGCCGCTCGAACGCTCGACGCCCATGTTTCGTGTAGGCGCATCGCCGGGCGTCTTTTGCAGGGCGTATTGGACCGGCGCCGGCGAGGTTTCTGCAATCCGCTGGACGATGCTTCCAGTATCGTCCGTCGAGGCGTTGTCTACTACGATGATTTCGTAGATGAACTTCTCGTTAGTCTCTTGACACACCAGTGTCTCCAGCGCCGCGCGGAGCCACTGCGCGCGGTTATGTGTCGGAACCACGATGCTTATCAGCGGTTTTTTCATGGTTGTTAGGGCCCATGGCCCCTGCAAAGTGCCTTGAATACTTTGTACACGTTATATCGCAGCCTCGGCGCCCAACCGTACCATCCGTCTAATTTTGCCGCAATGGTTGCGCCGGTGTCCCACTGGAAGATGTTAAACCGTCCCCAGTGGAACGGATCGGTACGCAAATCAACTAGCTCGGCGTCGGTTGTAAGCGAACAGATCGCGCCGAATTGCTTGGCCGCAGCCGACATCTTGTCGCTTGCAAAGCCGCAGCGAGAATCGCCGTATGGAAAGGCGAAAGCCGGCTCTTCCACTGAGAATCGTGATCGCATTATATCGACCGACACTTGCAGGTCCTTGCGGAAGACGTCCGTGCGGCCGCGAAAATCCTGGTGCGTGTGGGTGTGGGCGCCAAGCTCAACCAGCCCGGATTCGGACAACTCGCGGCACTGCGCTGCGGTCATCGGACGAAAGGTCTCCGGCGGTACGCGGCCGCTGTAGTTGATGCCCCAGGAGTCGAACGGGAATGGCGAGGCGGAATTCAGGTAGGCCGTGCTCACGAAGACCGTCGCCGGTACGTCCAGCTCCCGCAGCACGGGCAATGCCCGTGTGTAGACAGTCTCGAACCCGTCGTCGAAGGTGATCACGGCGGTGCGCGACGGTACGGCAATGCCGTGCAACTGATACTTGATCACCTTGCGCAACGGCCAGACGTTAAACCCTCGCCCAAGCAGGCCGACGATCTGCCGGCGGAACCGCTCGGGCGTGACGTTGAACTGCGGACGTGGCACGCCGGGCACGTGCGGCGCGATCCGGTGATACATCAGGATGCCGAAGGAATCGCCCGCGCGGGAACCCAGCAACGCACGCAGTCCGACGCCGGCCGTGGCGGCCGCTCGAATCCCGAGGTCCTTAACCGCACCACACAGCGTGGGTTCTTCGGAGACCCAGCGGCCGGAGTCGGTTTGAGTGTCGGTCGTTTTTGTTTTGCTGATAGAGATCATGGGAAATTTTTTTGATGTTCAACGAAATGCAAACCATTCACTAACCCTGTAAATAACATGTGCCGGCAGCCGGGCCGGCTTGCGCAACGGCGAGGAGCGGACCCAGCGATGCGTGGCTCGCCAACCGGACCGTAGCCTCCGAACAACCGGACGCAGATCGACGCTTCCCTCGGCCAGCGGAAACGCCCCGGTAGTAAAATGTAGCTTGTACGGATCGGACTGCTTAGAGCCGACGGAGAAATCGAATGTTCGGATTCCCATCGCATGGGCCGCTTGCATCAGTTTTACGGACAGGATCGTGCCAGGCGAATATCTACCCAACGATCGGTTGTAGGCGGGAAACCATAGATGCAACACATCGTACGACCGCATTCCAAGGTGTACCGCCGCCAGACAGTCGCCGATGTAAACCGCCGAGAGCATGCCGGCGAACGCCTCGCTTTGCTCGCGGCGAATCCGCTCAAGAAGCGCGACCGACCAGGGGTGACACAGCGCGTTGGGCGCCCTGGTCCTGCGGTACTGTGCGACTTTCCAATCGACGAGCGTTCGGAACACGCTTTCGTCGGTTGTGTGCACCTCGAAGCGAACCGGTCCGATCTCGCGCTCCGCCTGGCGCATTTTTCGGAGTGTCTTGCGTATCTCCTGCTTTCCTGACTTTGGCCGGGCCGCTAGATAAGCGTCGAACCCGTCGCTTAAGTCGATGTAGAGCGAATTTGCCTCCACGCGATGGTAATTGCTGAACGGCTTTTGACCGGCGACCAGGTGGTCGAAGTGCCACGCCTTGAGCCGGCAACCGCAAAGCAATTCCTCGGCGTCCCAATCCAGACCACGACGTGCGATGACACCCTGATAGTCGGACAATCGGCCGCCGACCGGCCGGGCAACGCCACGGCGGTTACGCTGGTACGGGAAAAATCCTACCGGCTCGCCGTCGGAGACCATCACACCCACCTCCACGTCGTCGCGCACCGAGGCCACAGCCTGTGTAAACTCCGGGCGGAAATACGGGCTGGACAGCGCAGGGTCCTCGCGCTGGAATTGCGCCCACCGAGATACCAGCTCGGGTGTCAATCGGTTGCCTGGGATAACTGTAATGTTCATCTTCGCTCGGTAGGGTGCGTGGAACGCACCGGTTTTATATCACACATTAAATCAGTTTTGGTGCATTCTACGCACCTTACAGAACTGGTGCGTTCTACGCACCCTACAAAATGTGTTGACGTATCTTCCGGATAAAATGCCAGGTGCATCAATCCACATGCCGCCGCGAAGGAAACAAAAT
>DAOWNK010000032.1 GCA_030642635.1 Pirellulales bacterium | reverse complement strand
GGGCAGTGGGTAGTTCAAAAGCCCCCCCGACTGCGTCGGGGGGCATAAACTACTGCGAAGCCGCAAGCGGCAGCCGGCACAGCCTACCATCTACCGCCTTCCGCCGCCATGTACCCGCTCCGTACGGCACCCTCCATAGTGGCCGGCCAGCCGGTAGCGGTCCAATCGCCGGCCAGGCGGAGGTTTTCGATCGGCGTGTGCTGAGCAGGGCGGAGACGATCCGAGCCAGGCATCGCAGAAAATACTGCCGACGGCTGCGTAACAACGCGACTGTGCAGCAGCCGTGCAGGCCGGGCGTCGGGAAATATCTCCCCTAGTTCCGCACAGACCTCGTCGGTGATCGATTCCCGTGATCGGCCGACCAGATCGTGCGATGCACTGATTACTACTTGAAAGTAGCAAATAGGGGCTGGAGGCTGGGGGCTAGGGGCTAGGGAAGAGAGAAGAGGGAAGAGGGAAGAGGGAAGAGGGGAAGTGAATTTAGCCGCCGTGTTTATGCGGCGCTGGTTTCTCTCCTCTCTCCTCTCTCCTCTCTCCTTTTTTATACCAGTTCCCCAATCCCCAATCCCCTGCCCCCAGCCCCCAGCCCCCAGCCCCCAACCACGAAACAACCACTGATTCGTCCGTCCGACCAGTACGGCATGGGGCAGTGTGGTGATCGGGCGGTCGAACCACAGGTGTACAGCGGTGATCGGTGAGGACCGGATGTCTTTGATATGCTCAAGCTCCGGCATCGCCTCGAGCATGGCCGGCGGAAAGAGAGATCGGACGTGCCGCCATGGGACGGCCGCGATGATGAAATCGAACCGGCGCCGTGTGCCGTCAGGCAGCACCACGGCGGCCGCCCGACTGGCATCGCCGTCGATACGCTCGATCTTCACGCCACGATGCACGGCCACCCCGTGTTCGGCCAGCCATGTGCCGACGCGGCGGTCGAATATCTCGCCGAGCGGCGCCTGCGGCACTTCCAACTCGCACGCACGACGTGAGGCCATGAACCCGTCGACGAACACCTTCCGGGCGGCAGACAGCGAGAGCCGCTCGACCGTATCACCCAAGGCACTTACCAAAACGACCGACCAGAACCGCTCGATCGCACGTTCCGACTGACCATGTTGACGTAGCCAGGTGCCGATGGATTGACGGTCGTCATCGACTTGCGCGCGTGAGAGTTGTCGCACAGCCAGGGCGATACCTACTCGTTCGCTAAGTGTAAGATATCCCAGCCGCATCAAGCCGGGCAGCAGGTGCAGTGGGGCGGGCAGCAGGCGGCTTGGGGCCAGGTTGTACTGTATGCCGTCCGGGCCGATGAAGTGCATCTGCCGGTACGTGCGAAAACAGTCGTCCGTGCCGGTTTGCCGTCGGAACTCGGTCAATGCGGTGCAGCAACCCATCGACACGTGCCGGCAGTAGTCGATCAACTCTCCGGTGCTCGGATCGTGGAACGAACCCGCCCGGCCGCCGAGCGTTTTGCGTTGCTCGAACAGCTCGACGTGCAATCCACGGCGGCAGGCCGCCACCGCCGCCGCCAGCCCGGCCGGCCCGCCGCCGACGACGGCAACGGTTGGTTTGTAGTGGAAGTCGGCCATGTTAATCTAGGGGCCAGGGACTAGGGGCCAGAAGCCAGATAATCCCTGATCCCTAGCCCCTGGTCCCTAGCCCCTGGCCCCTACTCTTCACGCAAGCTTCGCCCGCATGGCCTCGACCACCACACCCGGCAGGAATTGTAACAGCTCCTCGCCGGTTGCAAGCGGGGCGATCTGCTTGATAAGCGAGCTGGACACGTGCGCCAACTCGCCGTCGGCGATCATAAACAACGTTTCCACCTCCGGGGCAAGGTGCCGGTTGGCCATCATCATGGTCAACTCCGCCGGGATGTCGGTAATCGGACGCACGCCGCGGACCATGATCTTTGATTTGCAATCCTTGACGAAATCGACCGCCAGGCCGGTGAACGTACGAATTTCGATGTTCTCCAGGTGGGTGGTGGATTGGCGGATCAGTGCTTGCCGCTGCTCGGCGTCGAACAGCGGCTGCTTCTCGACGTTGATCCCAACGCCCACGATCACCCGGTCGAACAGCCGGCTGATCCGCTCCATCACGTTCAGGTGCCCCAAGGTAATCGGGTCGAACGTGCCCGGGTAAACGGCAATTTTGGGTGAAAGGTCACTCATCGGTGGTGGTCCTTATGCTGTTGGAGAAACTTCCGGCAATCTACTAACTTTCCGCCGGGCGGGGAAGGGGGAAGTGTTCCAATCCATTAGCATTTTGAATATAATAAGGGTGATACTCAATCAAATATCGCCACAGGGGAAAGATTCGATGCCGAAAGCCTTGTGTATTGTCGGAACCGTAATCGCTGTGTTGTTGTTTATCGTCTTCGGACTCGATCTGGCGATTGGTTTCCCCTTCGGCGGTGCAAGCTCCTGGATGAACGTAGGATTCATCGTCTGCTCGGTCGTGCTGGGATACCTCAGTTGGGCGACCATGCGGGAGCAAGGGTAGGGGGGGAGGAGAGAAGAGGGAAGAGGGAAGAGAGAGGAGAGCGTAACTTCCAAAGCCACAATATCTCTCTTCTCTCCTCCCTCCTCCCTCTTCTCTCTTCTTGCACGGCTACCGGTGGGCAAGAATCGCCTTGACCAAGCCCTCGACGGTGTACTCGGCCGCTTCGACCGCCGGTTGGTGACCAAGCCGACGGAGCGTCCCTGAGGTGACCGGGCTGATGCTGGCCAGCTTGCTGCGGTGGAGTTGTTCGCCGAACAGGCCGACCAGTGCTCCGGCAATCGCCGAGCTGGTTACGGTGATCCAGTCGATCCGCCCGGCCAGCAGCGCGGCGGTCACATCCGGCTCTGCCCGATCAACGTCGGTGCTTGAATAGACGACGATCTGTTCTACAACCCCGCCGGCAGAGGTGATCTGCTCGGCCAGCACATCGCGTCCACGGCTCGCCCGGGCAAGCAGAAACCGCCGGCCGGCGGCCACCTTGGCCAACTCGCAGGCAAGCGACTCCGCACGATATTCCTTTGGAACCAGGTCTGCACGGAGGTGATATCGGTCGAGCGCCTCTGCGGTGGCCGGGCCTATGGCAGCCAGCTTTAGGTACTTGAAAAAAACTTGGCGCGGGGATAAACCCCGCGGCTCGCTGATTTTGTTAGGTCCACACAACCTATCCAGCAGGTCTCGGACACCGTTGACACTGGAGAATACCAGCCAATCGTACCGATCCAAGTGTTCCAGTGCGGTGTCGACGGGTTTCCAATCGGGAGGGTCGGAAATTCGGATGGCCGGCTGGATCATCACCTCGGCCCCAAGCTCCGTAAACCGCCGCTTGAGTTCCTCGACCTGGTCGCATGGACGTGTCAGAAGTATTCGGGTGCCGGCCGGCGGCCGCATGGCACACCCCCCTGTTAGGTAGGCTTTTCCAAACGACGGTCTTGGTGCAGTTTCATATTACTCAAGATGCTAGTGTTTATACTTTGAGATATCAGCAACGATTTGTGGTGTGTTGCGTCGGGGAATAAAACCTATTATAATTTAGTGTTTATGTTGTTAGTTTTGAAGTGGACACTCGATCTGGTCGATTATGCCGCCCGAAGAACGATCTGAAGAACCCAAACAGTACGTACGAGAGCCGCTGGCGCCTGCGAAGCAAAAACGCTTGCAGCAGTGCTTCGAGCACGCCAGCAAGCAGATGGCTCAGGAAAACTACGACTATGCAACAGAGTTGTTCAGCCAATGCGTGCTGGGCGATCCGTCGAACCTCAGCTATGTCCAGAGCTACCTTGGTAACCTCAAGAAAAAGTATAACAACAACAAAACCGGCAGCAAACTGGCGATTCTAAAGGAACGCGGCGCCCGAAGCAAAATCAAAAAGGCACTGGCCAAAAGTCACTGGGAGGATGTCATCAGCAACGGGCTGAAGGTTCTTGTGGTCAACCCGTGGGACGTCCCGGCACTGACGTCCATGGCCACCGCCTCGGACGAGATGGGCGACGACGAGACGGAGATGGCCTATCTAAAGGCCGCACTGGAGGCCAACCCGAAGAACCCCGCGGTCAACCGCCAGTGTGCCATGGCGCTTGCCGCCCGGCAGCAGTTCGACCAGGCGATCGCCTGCTGGCACCGCGTGGAGCAGGTCCGGCCGAACGACGAAGAGGCACAACGGGCAATCGCCTCGCTGGCGGTGGAGAAGACCATACTGAAGGGAAAGTACGACGAAAGCGACCCTTCTAAAAAACTAGGTAAAGGCCAAGAGCCGGACCAACATGATCAGGACCTGACCGTCGAGAAGAGGCTACAGCAACAAATCGGCCGCAATCCGGAGGAACTCTCCAGCTACTTCGAGCTTGCGCAGGTTCACATCAACAACGAAAAATACAAAGAGGCCGAGGAGGTCTTAGCCGCCGCACTCGAGGTCTCAGACGGCGATCCGGACGTTCGCGAGCGCCTGGATGACGTTCAGCTACGCCGCCTCCGGCAGCAGATTTCCTTTGCCGAAAATGACGGCGACCAGGAAACCAAAGAAAAACTCCGAAAAGAACTATGCGAGAAGGAATTGATCGTCTACAAAAACCGTTGTGAGCGATATCCGAACAATCTGGCGTTCAAGTACGACCTTGGGTTGAGGTACCAGATCAACGGGCAGTACAACGAGGCGATCAAGGAGTTCCAGCAGGCCCGCAACGACCCGCGCCGAAAAGGGGTGTGCATGTTGGCGCTCGGCCAGTGCTTCCAGCAGATTAAGCAATATCGGCTCGCCAGCAGCCACTATCACTCGGCCGTCGACGAAATTCCGGACAGGGACGCCAAGAACAAGAAGAAATCCCTATATTTGGCCGGGAAACTCGCCCTGGCGATGAATGACCTCGACTCGGCCGACAAATACCTTACCGTCCTTGCCGGACTGGATTTTACCTACAAAGACGTCTCGGCCTTGCTGGACAAAATCGCCAAATTGCGTAAGAATGAAGATGAAGGAAGTGAGGAGAATAGGGATTAGGGATTGGTGATTAGGGATTAGAGTTCTTTATGTCACGCTTTTTCCAATCCCTAATCCCCAATCCCCAATCCCTATATCCACCATGCCCAATACAAAAAGCGCCAAAAAACGACTCAGACAAAATCTTGCCCATCGTGATCGAAACCATTCGATCAAACGTGCGGTCCGCACACAATGCCGCAAGGTCCGCGAGGCGGTACTGGCCGGCGACGCCGAACTGGCCCAGACCGAGTTCCGTCTGGCCGCCAAACGGCTCGACCAGGCCGGCCGACGGAACATCATACACCGAAACGCCACCGCCAGAACCAAATCGAGGCTCTCCGCCAAAATCAAGGCGTTAAAGCAGGGTTAATGCTAAGCCGCAAGCAGCTGATGCTAGACGAGCAGTTTGAAGCCGATTCGCAATTTATCCCAATTGTTCAGGCGAATACGGCGCGTGAATACGTCGGCCGGACGGCGAGCGATCTTCCGTAGCAGCGTCCGGTAGGTGGCCGTCATTATGCCGAACACACGGCGTCCGTCGCGATCAAGCAGGTCCCGGAGTTTGGCGCCTTCGCTGTAGTACTGCTGGGCACGATCCACTTCCATGGCGACAAGGTTTCGGAATCGCCGGTCGGCCAGACCGTCCAGCAGTTCCTCGACCGAGTAGTCGCACCGGCGCAGGTCCTCAAGCGGCAGGTATATGCGGCCTTGCCGGGCGTCTTCGCCGATGTCGCGGAGGATGTTTGTAAGCTGCATGGCGATGCCGCACTTTTCGGCCAACTCGATTGCCATACGGTCGCGGAATCCCCAGATGTGGATGCACGCCGCACCGACCGCCGATGCCACCAGCCGGCAGTATTGCTCCAACTCGTCGAACGTTTCGTATCGCTGCCGGTCGAGGTCCATTTCCACGCCGTCGATGACCGCGTACAAATGCTCCGCCGGAACCTGGAACCGCCGGAGCATATCGACCACCGCCGGCAGCAACTCTGCGGCCGGCCGGTCGTCAGGCGAAATCTCGTCGAACCGTCCGGCCAGTGCGTGATCAAATGTCGTGCGCCATCGGAGCAGTGCTTCGCGCCGATCTTTTGCAGGACCAGGATTGTCGGCAATGTCGTCGGTATGGCGCATGAAGGCGTATAGCGCCTCCATTGCTCGACGTTTCTCACGCGGCAGCAGCAGAAATGAGACGCAGAAATTGGACCTCGACCGCCGACTGATCTTTCGGCATGTGTCGTAGCTGGCTTCAATCATGGCGAGTCTGCCGCTTGCGGCTTAGCAGCCGTTGATGTAAGTACATTGCAAAGCCGCAAGCGGCACTTTATCGCCAGCAGTAGCTTTTCCGTCTTCGAGACTTTCGGCCGACGTGCCCAAACATTATAGTCCTGTCGTCGGACGGCATCAAGAATTGCCAGCCCACCGTGGATAAACAACGCCACGTCGAATCGCAGCGCCTGCGGCATCTTATCGACCAGCGGCAACCCCTCGCTGAAAAACCCCTCGGCCTGCTCGACTTTCGAGGCCATCAGCAACCGAAACGCCTCGTTGTGTTCACGCCCGGCAAAGTTCGACTCGTCGTAGCCGAACCGGCGGCAATCGGCCTGCGGAATGTAAATTCGGCCGCGGTCGTAATCCCGGGCAACGTCCTGGTAGAAATTGGCAAGCTGCAAGCCCGTGCAAATCGAATCGGACAGCCGGACACGATCCTCCGTGCAACAACGGCCCAAGTACAATACCAACCGGCCGACCGGGCAGGCTGAATATCGGCAGTAATCCAGCAATTCCTCGAACGTCTCGTACCGTACCACACGCTGGTCCTGGCGAAAGGCCGCCAGCAGATCGAGAAACGGATCGACCGGTATATCGAACTGTCGTATGGTTTCGCCCAGTGCAACGAACACCGGGTGTGCAGCCGTGCCGGCATAGCACAGACGAAGCTGCTCCTCCCACCAATCCAACAATGCGAGGCTTTCTCTGGGGTCGTCGGTTTCGTCGGCCAGGTCATCGGCCCAGCGGCAGTAGGCATAGACGTTGTAGAAATGTTGTCGCAGACCTCGCGGCAGCAGCAGGCTGGCCACGGTGAAGTTTTCGTAATGTCGCCGGGCCAATCGCCGACAGTAGCGCCGCGCCACAGCCAGCCCGACCGGCTTGGACGGGCGTGCTCGTGGGCCGTATTGTTCCAGATCGGCAATCATGGGATTTCGGATTAAAAGTCATAAAGCCGCGACCGGTGGTCGCGCCAATACGGTAAGTATTGCAAACATTATGCAGCGCGACCACCGGTCGCGGCTTTATGAGTCATTCTACCTTCCCACTCTTTCCGTGATAATACGGCGAGAAAAGAGGGAACCATGCACATCATTCTGGCCGGTCCGCGAGGCTTTTGCGCTGGGGTGAACATGGCGATCGAGAGCCTGCGCTCTGCGATCCGACGCTACGGCACGCCGGTGTACGTGTATCACGAGATCGTTCACAACCGATGGGTGGTGGATCATTTCCGAAAGCAAGGCGTGGTGTTAGTTGACGATCTGGCCGAGGTCCCCGAGAGTGCCAATCTACTCTACTCCGCCCACGGTGTCTCGCCGGAGGTCCGCCGGACGGCTGCCCGGCGGCGGCTGAAGGTCATCGACGCCACATGTCCGCTGGTCACCAAGGTCCACAAAGAGGCGATCCGCTATGCCCAACAGGGATACAAAATCGTCCTGATCGGGCACGCAGGCCACGACGAGGTGCTCGGCACGATGGGTGAGGCCTCGGAGTCGATCGTGCTGGTGCAGACCATCGAGGATGTCGACCGGCTGGGGTTTGAACAAACCGACAAGCTTGCTTATCTTACTCAAACCACGTTGTCGGTAGACGACGCCGGGCAGATCATCGACCGGTTGCAACAACGGTTCCCTCAGATTGTCGCCCCACGCAAGGAGGATATCTGCTATGCTACAACGAATCGCCAGGAAGCGGTTAAAATCCTGTCGCTTCAGTCCGAACTGGTGTTGGTCGTCGGCAGCCGCAGCAGTTCGAACAGCCGGCGGTTGGCCGAGTCGGCCATCGCTACCGGTGTATCGGCCCATCTGATCGACGGGCCGGACGATATCGAACCGAATTGGTTCTCCTGCGTACGAACAGTGGTAATCACCGCCGGCGCCAGCGCACCGGAGACGATAGTTCAAAAATGCGTAGTGTTGTTGCAGGGCGAATTCACGGCGACGGTCGAATCGCGCACAATCCGCCATGAGAACGTGCAGTTTACACTGCCGGAACCACTACCCACTACCTTACTATGACAATCAACGATCTGGAATTCTACCTGGTCGAAATCCCATGCACCGAGCAGGACGAGCCGGTCCGGTCGGTGTTGGTGCGATTGACGACCGACTCGGGCCTGGACGGTTGGGGAGAGGCACGGCTTCGGTGGCAACCGGAGGGGTTGTCCGGCCGCCGCGACGCACTGCTGTCGGTGCTGGCCGGCCGGAGTATTTTCGACATTGAAGAGATGCTCATGCTGCAATCGCTTGCCGATGCACCGCTGCGGTCGGCTGTGGAGATGGCCTGCTGGGACCTGGTCGGCCGCGCCGTCGGCGAGCCGTTGTGCCGGCTTTTCGGCGGTGGATACCGTATGCGTATCCCGCTGGCGGTGCGATTGCCCGAATACAACGCCCAGAGGATCGCAAACGTTGCCAGGGAACTGGCCGAACAGGGATTTCATACGCAGATTATTACCTCCTGCGGTCGGCCGGAGCAGGACCTGCAAACGCTCTCCGCAGTCCGGCAGGGCGTGGGCGAGCGTGCCGAGTTGCGGTTGGACGCCGCAGCCGGTTACGACCTGCAGATCGCACGAGACCTGTGTGCAGAACTCGAACACGACGATCTGCAGTTCCTGCTCGATCCGTTGAGCACTTCCGAGTTTCACGCGGTTGCATCGCTCGGGCGGCAGACCAGTGTGCCGCTGGCCGTGTGTCGGGCGATCCGCTCTCCTGGGGACGTATTGATGCTGGCGCGCTACGGCGCCGCACCGTTTGTAGTGATCGACCTGTGGCGGATCGGCGGAATGTCGGCTGCGCGGAAGTGTGCGGCCGTGGCCCAGGCAGGCGGTATTGCTGCATTGCCGGCCGCCGTGCCCTCGGTCGGAATCGCCACCGCCGCCATGTTGCAACTGGCCGCTGCTACTCCTGCGTTTTCGGCGTGCAACGAATGTGCACATCACCAACTCCACGACGACGTGCTCGTCGAACCGCTGGAAATCGCCGATGGAATGATGGCCGTGCCGCAATCGCCGGGACTGGGGATCGAGGTGGATCGCAGCAAAGTGGAACGATACCAGGTTGCGTAAGGTATAATAGGGATTAGGGATTAGGGATTAGGAGCTGGGGTTACGTCTTGAATAACTATTAAACAGGAACGCAACAACATGGCGACTTCCTTGAAAAAGGCGATCGGCAATAAGTCGGCAGTGGTCGGCATCGTCGGGCTGGGATACGTTGGGCTGCCGCTGATCCGGGCGTTTGTGGCCGCCGGGTTCCGAACCATGGGATTCGACGTTGACCGGGCGAAGGTGGATCGGCTGGCCGCAGGCGAAAGCTACATCGAACACATACCGTCCGACTGGATCGCAGAATGTGTAAACGCAGGCGCCTTCGAGCCGACCGCCGATATGCGGCGACTGGCCCAGTCCGATGCACTGCTGATCTGTGTGCCCACACCGCTTAGCGATAGCCGCGACCCCGACCTGAAATACGTCGAGGACACTTGCCGGAAAATCGCCAAAACACTCCGTCCGGGACAACTCGTCGTACTGGAAAGCACCACCTATCCCGGCACTACCAGGGACGTGATGCTGCCGATACTCGCGTCCGGCGGGCTGAACGTAGGGGAGGATTTCTACCTGGCGTACAGCCCGGAACGTGAAGACCCGGGCAACCCGGACTTCTCGGCCGATGGGATACCGAAGGTGGTCGGCGGAATCGAACCGAACAGCCTCGAATTGGCAGCCGCGCTGTACCGACACGCCGTGGTCGAGGTGGTGACGGTCTCTTCGTGCGAGGTGGCCGAGGCCAGCAAAATCGTGGAAAACACATACCGCTCGGTAAACATCGCCATGGTGAACGAACTGAAGATCATGTTCGACCGGATCGGGATCGACGTCTGGGAGGTGATCGACGCGGCCAAAACCAAACCGTTCGGGTTCCATGCGTTTTATCCCGGCCCAGGGCTTGGCGGGCACTGTATACCGATCGATCCGTTTTACCTGAGTTGGGTCGCACGGCGGCACGGGCTGACGACACGGTTCATCGAGCTGGCCGGCGAGATCAATACCTCCATGCCGCGATACGTTATCCGCCGTGTGATGGAAGCGCTGAACGACGCAGGCAAACCGCTGCGTGAGAGCAAGGTGTGCGTGCTGGGCGTGGCATACAAGAAAGACGTAGACGACATGCGCGAAAGCCCGTCGTTTAAGCTGATGGAAATGCTCTTGACCGCCGGTGCAAAACTGACCTACAACGATCCGCACGTGCCTGAGTTGCCAAAAAAACGCGACTACGACCTGTCGGGCATGACCAGCGTGGAACTTTCGGCCGAGTTCCTTGCCGAGCAGGATTGCGTGCTGATCGCCACCGACCACTCGGCCTACGACTACGAGTTTATCGTGCGGCACGCACCACTGGTGGTCGATACTCGAAACGCCACAAAGCACGTTGCCGAAGGCCGGCAGAAGATTAGGAAGGCGTGAGAAGGGGGAAGGAGGAAGGAGGAAGGAGGAAGGGGGAAAGTGTTATTTAGCCGTCGAGTTCACCTCTCTTCCGCCTTCCCCCTTCCTCCTTCCCCCTTCTCTACCACTGAGCTTGCCATGGTTGCAATCTAGCGCGGACGACCTCTGCCTGCGGTTTTTCGTATTCGAGCGGTCGGCCGCCGATGATCGCCGGGGCCGGCTCGTTCTCCGGATAGGGGTCGAAATGCTCGGCCAGGCGTTGCTGATAAGCGGCCGGGCCGGGATGCGGCCAGTTCGGCGGCGCCAGGCTATTGCAGCCGGCATATCCCAGTGTCAAAACAGCCGCCGGCAATACAAACCATGGATTTTTCATTGAAGTGCACTCTGATAGGGTGGCGGATTATACGCATTACGGTCAGACAAAAAAAGACGAGTTTCTACGGCAAATACGCATCCAGCAACACGGTCTGGCCATGGGGGGTAAGGCTGACCTCACCCAACACGGCGGGCAGCAGTACCGTGCCGCCGCGTGGCAATACTTCGTCAGACAAGTCTCCCTCGACTCGGACCGCACCTTCCAGCACCGAGATGATATGGCATTTGCGGTCGCCACCGGCCGGCTGGGCGGTGGCGAACTCCCAGCGGTCCAGCACGAATTTGTCACACTCGACCAGCCGGCCGACGGTCGATCGGTCGGTCGGGAGCGGCCGCTGCGGCCGGCCGGGGGCGCGGTCGAAGTCGATTGCCGCAAGCCCCTGCTCGATTTGCAGCGGCCGCGGTTGCCCGGCGGCGTCCAGGCGGTCCCAGTCGAACAGCCGGTATGTAACGTCGCTGGCCTGCTGGATTTCGGCCACCAGCAGCCCTGCACCCAAGGCATGGACGGTGCCGGCTGGTATAAAGATGCAATCGCCCACCTCGGGCTGGAAGCGGTGGAGGACCTCACGACAGGCCCCCTCACGCAACGATTCGGCGAAGGCGTTTCGGCCGGTTCCGGGTTTCAGCCCGGCACAGATGGTGCTGCCTGGCTCCGCGTCCAGGACGACCCAAGCCTCGCTTTTACCCAGGTCGGGCGGGTCGAGCATGGCGGCACGATTGTCATCAGGATGCACCTGGAGAGAGGTGGTCTGGTTAGCGTCGAGGAACTTCATAATCAGCGGGAATCGTGCCTGTGGATGGTGCCGGCCCAGCAGTTCGCCGCCATGATCGGCCACAAGGCCGGCCAGTGTGGCGCCGACCAGCGGCCCGACGGCAACAACGCTCTGATTTTGCCCGTGGTCGGAGACTTCCCAGCTTTCGGCGTAGTTGCTCTCGGGGCCGATTTTCTTGCCGAGGAGTGTCCCCAGCCGATGCCCCCCCCAAATATACTGCTTCAGGATGGGCCGAAAACGAAGTGGATATAGTATATTCATAGGGTGTTTTGCCCAAATTTAGCCCCGGATGAATATTTAGCCCCGGGTGAATACACCCGGGGCATGTTTTGCCCACCGTGTATTCACGACGGGCTAAATGTGTTTGTTCGTTGCCCGAACGACGTTGTGTAGTTATTATAGAATGTTTGCCCATGGCGCGGCAGAGTACCAGTGCCACTTTGTTTGGTGATTGGGGATTAGGGATTGGGGATTAGAATCCGGTTTTCCACCTCCACCCCAATCCCTAATCCCCAATCCCTAATCCCTACTACTTACCAATGCCCAAGCAGAACACAAAAGACCTTTTCAAGGAAACGACGATGACCTTCGGGGAGCACCTCGAAGAGCTTCGAGCGTGTCTGTTCAAGGCGTTGTTGGGTTTGGCGGTCGGGTTTGCGTTGGGGTTGTTGGTCGGCGGCCGGGTGGTCGATCTAATCCAACTGCCGCTTCAAAACGCACTCGCAGTCTACTATCGGGATCACTCGATAGAAGACATCTGGGAGCATCGCAGCGAGTTGCGAGAGGCCGGTTACACGGTGCCGGAAGATTTTGACCAGATAGAGAAGGATATTACTAAGAAGAAGTGGATGTTCGAGGAAGTGTACAGCAACCCGATCGAGTTGCTCAGACACTTGAAGCAGTCGGACCAGAAGCAGCTTGACGACATCCCGCTGCCGGAATTAGACCCACAAGGCACATTCGGCGGCGAGTTGGTCCCGATATTCCTGTGGCGGCCGGTCGAGGACGCCGTGCGAGTGACGAGCCTAAGCGCGCACGAGCCGTTTATTATCTACATTAAGGCGTCGTTGGTAGTTGGTGCGTTGATCTCCAGCCCGTGGATATTCTACCAGATATGGATGTTCGTGGCGGCCGGATTGTACCCTAACGAGAAGAAGTACATCCATATTTTTCTGCCGTTTAGCCTGGTATTGTTTTTCACGGGAGCGGCCACGGCGTTTTTCTTCGTGTTCGGGCCGGTGCTGAAGTTTTTGTTTCACTTCAACGACATGCTTGGAATCGCCCAGGATATACGCATCAGCGAATGGCTGGGATTCGTGCTGATGTTGCCGCTTGGGTTCGGGGTCAGTTTCCAATTGCCGCTGGTGATGCTCTTCCTCGAACGGGTTGGGATATTCGACGTTCAGGCGTACTTGTCAAAATGGCGGATTGCGATCCTGGTGATCTTCACCCTGGCGATGTTCCTTACGCCGGCCGATCCGACGAGCATGATCCTGATGGCCGCCCCGCTGACGGTTTTGTACTTCGGCGGGATATTGCTCTGCAAGTACCTGCCGCGCAATAAGAGTCCGTTTGAGGATTAAATAGCTTCACCGCCGCGTTCGCCGGTGCGGATTCGGATGCAATCTTCCAACGGCAGGACGAAGATTTTGCCGTCGCCGATCTCCCCCTCCTTTCCGGTCCGGCCGGCGGCGATTATTGCCTCGATGGTCGGCTCCAGAAATTCTTCGTTGACGGCGATCATCAATTGGACCTTTCTGAGCAGATTGACCGTGAACTCGTGGCCACGATAGACCTCGGTTTGTCCGTGTTGCTGCCCGAATCCCTGCACGTCCATTACTGTCAGCCGGAAGACCTCTTTTTCGGCCAGTGTGGCTTTGACGGCCTCGAGTCGGTTCGGCTGAATGATTGCGATTATCAGTTTCATGGTGTATTCACCTCTTTTTTCCTGAGAACGTGTTTTGAAATGGGTGCCACTGCTGGCTTGTCCAGCAGTGTTTCTTGGGGAGATCCATTTCGCACTGCTGGACAAGCCAGCAGTGGCACCCATTGGAGGCCGATAAGCCATTTCAAAACACGTTCTGAGACCATAATAGTATCATTTCTCGCCGGATATCTCAAGTGTGATGGTGTTTTTATGCGGTAGTATCGACGGACGGCACATGGCTGGCCACTCCGGTCGCAGCTCCAGCCACACCGGTGACGAACGCCGGCGGATAGGCATATACGCCGTGTTCTGTCAGGTCCAGCCCGGCTATTTCCTCCTCGGCGCTGGCGCGCAGACCGACTGTGTATTTGATCGCCAGGAATATACCCATGCTCACCGGGAACGACCACAAGAAAGCGGCGGCCACACCCATTGCCTGAGTAGCAAGCTGAGCCGTGTCGCCGCTGTATATCAAGCCGACCTCGCCGGCGAACAGTCCAACGGCCAAGGTGCCCCAAGCACCGCAGACGCCGTGTACGGATATTGCGCCAACCGGATCGTCAACCCTTATGTTATCAAAGAACATGCACGAGAGGACCACGATCATACCGGCCGCCAGACCGGTCAGTGCGGCGAAAGGGACGGGAATGCAGTCGCAACCGGCCGTGATTGCCACCAGTCCGGCCAGCGCACCGTTCAGCGTGAACGAGGTGTCAGGTTTCTTGAACAGCACCCATGATGTGACCATAGCCCCGACGGCCCCGGCCGCCGCCGATAGGTTGGTGGTGACAGCGATGAAGGCGAAACTGCCGCCACCGACCGCAGTAGTGCTGCCCGGGTTGAACCCGAACCATCCAAGCCAGAGGATGAACACACCCAGGGCGGCCAGTGGTATGTTGTGGCCGGGGATCGGGGTGATTTTCTTGCCGTTGTACTTTCCGATTCGCGGTCCCAGGACGATTGCCCCGGCCAGTGCGGCCCAACCGCCGACGGAGTGGACTACCGTCGAGCCGGCGAAGTCCAGAAATCCGGCCTCTTCCAGCCAGCCGCCGCCGTCAAACAGCCCGCCCCAGGCCCAGCTTCCGAAGATCGGGTAGACGATCACGGTGATAAGCACCGTGTAGATCAGGTAGCTGTAAAACCTGGTCCGCTCGGCCATTGCACCGCTTACTACCGTGGCCGCAGTGGCACAAAATACCGTCTGGAAGATCAGGAACGCCCAGTTGAAGTTATTGCCGCCTGCGTCGTAAAAGAAGTTTGTCGTGCCGAACCAACCGGTGGTGGTTGCCCCGAACATCAGCCCGAAACCGAGCAGCCAGAACGTCAGGCTGCCGATGGAGAAGTCCATCAGGTTCTTCATAATGATGTTACAAGCGTTCTTTGCCCTGGTAAAACCGGCCTCGACCATGGCGAAACCAGCCTGCATGAAAAAGACCAGAAAAGCGGCAATGCAAGTCCACAGCGTGTTGGCGTCGGTAAACAACGTGCTGTTGGCGACCGTGCCGTCGTCGTTAAGCTCGATGGCCGACTCTCTTAATATCTCGATTTGCTCGGCCTCCGACATATCCGCCCAGGCCTTTGGCGTGTCGGCCGTCTGTGCGGCAACGGCCGACGAGTCGGACATCAACAGCGTGCAACCGAACACCGGCAGTATCAAGAGCAACAGACAAGTTAACCGGGCGGGAGAATTTATTGTGGTCATAGTCAAGTCACTCTCCGCTTAAAATTTCGCATCTACGTTGAATTATGACCGGAGGATGCAATTATCGTGCCAAGGTGTCGGACATCGGGCCGCCGGCAATACGCGAGATATTGTGCAATCCTTGTGTAATCCCATTGTGGACCGAGATTTATGGAAAACGACTGCCGGGAGTAGAATCGCGATTTTTGCGTCGGACAGAATGCCGGAATTGCCTGATATATGCGCATTCAGAGATGCGCAAACAGGCATAATGGCGGATTCCCACATGCCAAGCAAACAAAAACGGTTTGCGGCACAAGACAACGGCCCAAAAATCACCACTATTTAGCCACGGGTGAACACACCCGTGGCATGTTCTGCCTGGCGTGTATTCCGCGGCGGGCTAAATATGAAGCCGCCAACAAAAGTGTGTAACCGTTTACGGGCCGGGGACTGGCTCGTTTTTCGGCCCATTTTGGCCGAAAAATGTGCCTGTCCCCTTGCAGCCCAAAGGGGACAGTTCCCGTGAACGGTTACAAAAGTGTTTAGCCGCCGCGTCCACGCGGCGTGCTTGCCCGGCGTGGACGCCGGGGCTAAACGAGTTAGCAAAAAAAGGGCCGCCGGGGGCGATTTGCTCCCGGCGGCTCCTTGTTGCTTTCGTACGTTTCCGCGACGATCAACCTAGAATGTCCAGATCACGTCCAACCCGGCTAGAAACTGGTTGTTCCGATTGCCGTCGTCATACGGCCGGTTTCCGGCGCCGTCGAACCAATCCCAACGGCACTCTGGCCGAACAACAATGTTCTCGTAGGGCGTCCAGTTCAGTCCGACGCTGATTTCGTAGAAATCACCAATGCTGCCGCCGGTGTATGGGTTGTTGGGATCGACGCCGGCCACGCGGACACCATTGTTGTCGCGGAACCACTCAAAACGCATTCCAGCTTTCCAACAGTCGTTCAGTTCATAGAACAAATACTGGTTGACGCCGTACCAATAAACATTACCACCATTAGCGAGGAAATCGCGCTGGGTGCCCCAGGCGTGCTGCAGGGTGTACTCAAGCCGATCGGTAACATTCAAGTCGAATACCACGCTGTACATGGTCCGCGCCGAAACACCGCCGATATCATCGTCTTCGGTGCCGGTGATGATGCTGAAGGCCAACGACCAACGTTCGTTGGGTGTGTAAGTGACGCCGCCGAGGAACGAAGCCCGATCGTCCACCCGATCCACGGCATCCCAGCCGTTGACGATACCGCCATGCAAGGTGAGTTGTCCGAGTTCCCAACTCAACAAACCGCCGAAATGGGTGAACGGTTCACCGTACTGCATTGTGTAGGAGTGGGTGTAGAAGAAGTTGTCCGGAGCGGCAACCACCTCATATCCGATGATCGTGTAGAAATGGCCGAGCTTAAACGTTACGTCGTTATAAGCGATCTCTCCGT